>CAZAXI010000001.1:0-118930 GCA_964489045.1 uncultured Granulicella sp.
AAACTCAAACCCGAGTGCTCTCGCCAGCGCGGACTAAACGAAGGGGGCAGCTCAGTAACGCTCATGTTGAAGGTCGGGCTGACCAGCGAGTCTGAGTAGGCGCCAAAGGTTAGAGAATTCTGCCGAAGTCGCGCAGGCTTTGGCAACATTCGCGGGGATGCCGATACTGTGGTTGACTGTGGTGAAATCGGTGTGATTCACCAGAATAGGTGCTAGATCCCCGGATGCTTATTTTTATCAGTTACTTGCATCGTCACGCGATCGCCGATTATTTGGGCATCCGCGGGTGGAACTTCAGCCTGACGCGTAAATGCCCCGTAGAACTTCAGGCTTATGGGGTTTTAAACTTCAGAGTTACGGGGTGCGAGATGGCGCAAGCGATTGAAGACTCTGCCTGCCAACTTCAGCCTTTTGCGTAAACCCACACCGTCTCCAGTCCTCGATCAAAGCCGCCACCAGTGCGGTCCAGCCGGTCTGGTGTGACGCTCCCAGGCCGGCGCCATTATCGCCGTGGAAGAACTCGTAGAACAAGATCAGGTCCTTCCAATACGGGTCTTCCTGGAACTTTGTTGTCCCGCCGTAGACTGGCCGTTTTCCATATTCGTCACGGGTAAAGATATGGATCATGCGGTCGGCAATCTCACGTGAGATCTCGAATAGATTCCGGTTACCTCGCGAATCGCCCGGGATGCTGATTTTGAAGTCTTCGCCAAAGCCCGCGCCGAGCGTGCGCAGCGACTCGATGATCAGAAATGTCGTCGGGAACCAGATGGGGCCGCGCCAGTTTGAATTGCCACCCTTGATCTTGTTGCTGGATTCCGCGGGTTCATAGCGCACTTCGCTTTGGCCGAAGAGGAACGGATGGTGCTGGTGGTACTTGGACAGGCTGCGGATTCCGTAATCGGATAAGAATTCCTCCGGGCCGAGGAGCCGCTCCAGCATCCGCCGCAGTTGATGTTCGTCCACAATTGTGAGTTCGTACTGTTTCTTTCCCTCGATAAAGTGGCAGCAGGTTTTGGTGAGTTGCTTGCGATTGTTTACAAACCACCGGAAATTGGTCTTGAACTCTTGAAAGTCTGCAATATCATCGAGCCTCAGCGTTTCCGCGGCGAAAAGTGGGATGATCCCCACCAGGGAGCGAACGCGGAACTTGTGGAAGCTTCCATCCGGATAGCGAAGCACATCGTAGAAGAACCCGTCGTCTTCGTCCCACAGCGAGTACTTCCGGCCGCCCATGTTCTTCATGGCGGCGCCAATGTAGATGTAGTGCTCGAAGAACTTCAGGGCGAGACTTTCGTAGGCCTTGTTCTCGGCCGATAGTTCCAAAGCAATTCGCATCAGGTTGAGGCAGAACATTCCCATCCAGCCGGTTGCGTCCGATTGCTCGAGGACCGCACCGCCCGGCAACTTGTCACTGCGGTCGATCACGGTGATGTTGTCCAAACCTAGAAAGCCGCCTTCGAACACGTTGTTTCCAGCGCTGTCGACCTTGTTCACCCACCACGCGAAGTTGATGAGCAGCTTATGGAAGCACTTCTCAAGGAATTCGCGGTCTCCTTTGCCGGTGCGTTCCTTGTCGGTGCTGTATACGCGCCAGACGGCCCAGGCGTGCACAGGAGGGTTCAGATCGGAGAACTCCCACTCGCAGGCCGGAATCTGGCCGTTGGGATGCTGGAACTGTTCAAACAGCATCAGAAAGAGCTGTTCCTTCGCGAACTCCGGATCGATGAGGGCGAAAGGCACCGCGTGAAATGCGAGGTCCCAGGCCGCAAACCATGGGTACTCCCACTTGTCGGGCATGGACAGTACGCGCATGGAGTTTAGGTGACGCCAGTGCCGGTTGCGAAGCAGCAAACGCGAGCTGGGCGGAGGATGGTTGGGGTTGTCGCCTTCCAACCATGCATTCACGTCGTACAGGTAAGACTGTTTCGACCAGAGCAACCCGGCGAACGCTTGCCGCTGGATGAGCTTTTCGTCCTCCGTTGCCTTGGGTGGCTGGATCGCTGAATAGAATTCATCGGCCTCCAAGTGGCGCTGCGCGATGACTTGATCGACATCTTGGAGCGGAGCTTCCAGAAGTTCCGGCGTGAGCCGCAGCCGCACAACGGCCGATCCACCAGCGGGAATCGTGTATTCGTAATGGAGGCACGCTTTGGTACCGGTGCGCAGCGGATTGACAGCCTGCTGCTCGCCGTTCACGATCGCGCGGTGGAAGCCATCCTTGAAATACTGATTTGCGCTCGGCACACCATAGAGCCGGTGCGCGTTGGTTTCGTTGTCGGTGAAGAGGGACTGGCCATCTGCTGGTGCATAGAGGTATCGCTTGCCGAGTTGGTAGTCGAATGGCAGGTTCTTGAGACGCTCTCCATTCGAGTCATCGGCGAGCAGGCTCAACGCCCCTTCAGTTCGCGGTCCTTCCTCAATCAAGGGTGTTGTGCCGCGAGGATCTGTCCATCCCCAGATGTTGCGGAACCAAAGATGGGGCAGGATATGCAGGGGAGCGGCATCCGGGCCGCGGTTGAAGGCTTCGATACGCACGCACAGATCCTCGGCGGACGCCTTGCCGTACTCCACGAACACGTCGAAGTATCGGTTCTCATCGAATATCCCCGTGTCGAGAAGTTCGAACTCGGAGCCATGGCCGGCGCGCTTTCGGTTTTCCTGCAGCAGCCATTCGTACGGGTACCTGGCCTGCGGGTACTTGTAGAGGTACTTCATGTACGAATGGGTCGGCGTGCTATCAAGGTAGAAGTAGTATTCCTTTACGTCTTCTCCGTGATTACCCTCTGCGGGCGTCAGGCCAAAGACTCGCTCCTTCAGAATCGTATCGTTCCCGTTCCAGAGGGCAAGGCTGAACACCAGAAGCTGGTAACGGTCGCAGATTGCGGCCAGGCCGTCTTCACCCCAGCGGTAAGCCTTGCTTCGCGCCGCGTCGTGGGATAGAGAATCCCACGCTGCTCCGTCGGGACTGTAGTCCTCTCGAACGGTTCCCCAGGAGCGTTCGCTGACATAGGGTCCCCAACGGCGCCACAAGAGTTTTCCCTGGGTTTCAAGCAAGCGCCGGCCTTCCTCGGTGTTTGCGGCAGTCGGGCCTCCAGTTGGCGCGATCTTTAAGTCGGCATTGTGCTCCTCTGTTGGGTTGTTGGCGCGAGCGCGGCGCGGGTCGATCATTGTGCGGTTTGCGACGTGGAAACTCCGACCGTATTGGTGAGCGTGATCTGCACCGAGCCTATGTTGGCCGCACCGCCGCTCACATTGAATATCTGGGTGTAGCTGAAGGTCGATCCGTACGGATCGGACGGTGCGGTGCTGTACCAGTCCGCAAAGATCGTTCCTACCTTAAGGGTGATGTCCTTCGTGTTGATCTGGGCGCCAGGGGCGGCGGTGAACTGGAAGGTGGCCTGGTCGACCTCGCGCGTGTTCGAGAAGCCATCCATGACCACGGTCAACTGGTCGCCGCTGCGCGTGACGGAGGCGGTGGTAATCGACGGGACGGTAGCCGGCACGACGATGACTACGGGCTGCAGGCTTGCCGGAGTTACAACCGCGCCACCTGCGACCAGTTGTATCGGGATGGTGATAGTGCCGGCAATCGTGCCCGACTGAAGCTGGATCGGGGGCACGGTAACCGAGTTCGCCGCTACCACAAAGCTGAAGGTCCTTGACCCATTGGAGAACTGGATCGCCGGATCGTCGACCGGCGGAGTCACAGCCGGGGCAAACGTGAGAGTGAAGGTGACAGTCAAGGCAACGGGGTATGGATTCGTGATGGCGAAGGAGAGCGAGGGCTGGGAACCCGGGGAGGACGTGGGCGGGCCGCTGAGCGTGACCGTTGGCGGGACCGCGGCCACCGTGAGGGGAAGCGCCGCCGAGGTGAGCGAGATCGCCGGATCGTAGACGGTAATCTGAAGTGCGCCCACAAGGGTGAAGTCCGCAGTGGGGATGACGGCAGTCAGGGTAGTCGCGTTGACGTATGTGGTCGCGACCGCGGTCCCGTTGACCTGTACCACCGAGCTGGTGACAAAGCCGAGGCCGGTCACGGTGATGGTCTTATTCGGGTCGCCGAGATTTGCAGTGTTGGGCGTGAACGAGGTCAGCGTCAAACCCGACACGGCGAGCGTTACCGAGCCCCGGGTACCGGTGTAATCCACCGCGTCCGTGGGCACAAAGTTTACGGTCAGGGTCTGTGTCCCGGGTGTGAGGACTGTGCCTGCGGGCGGTGCATAAGTTAAGGTTCCCGGCAGAGCCGCGCCGGTAACCCCAACCACGGTGGCGTCCAACTGCGTGCTGCTCAGGGCAGTGCCGTAGGCGATGCCCGCCGGCGTGGCCCAGGTCAGGACTGGCGTCGCCTGGGTGACGGTCAGCGTTACCGAGTCGGACACGGTGAGGTAGCTGAGGGGATCGGTTGGGGTGAAGGTCACGCTGAGGGTATGGGCGCCGGCGGTAAGCACCGTGCCCGCCGCGGGCGAGTAGGCGAAGGTACCAGGTACCGAAGCGCCTACCGAGTTTGTCGCCGTGGCGTTCAACTGGGCGGCGCCCAATGCAGTGCCGAAGACGATCGAGGCGGGATTCGCCCAGGTGAGGGTTGGAGCCACCGCGGGAGCGTGGTTGACCACCTGCGAGAGCACCGGCGACACGGTCCCTGCAAAGTAGGCGCTCCCTGCATACGTCGCCTGAATGGAGTGCGTGGCCTGGACCAGCGCGCTGGTAGTGTAGGAGAAAACTCCGGCTGCATTCAGCGGCCCGCTCGCCAGGGTGGTCGTCCCGTCGGTCAAGACGATCGTGCCGCTGGGAACGTTGGGGCTCGTGACCGTTGGAGCAACGGTGACCGTGAAGGTGACCCCGGTGCCAACGGTCGACGGATTCAGGGAGCTGGTAAGCGTAGCCACAGTTGGCACGCCCATGACCGTCTGGGTTCCGGTTGCGGTGGTGCCCGTGAAGTTCACGTTGCCCGGCCAGGCAGCAGAGATGGGCTGAGTCCCGGCGGCGAGTGAGAACGGTTGCGAGGTGGCGGTGGCGGAGCCGGTCACCAGGTTCACAGTGACCTGCAAACCAGTGGTTTGGGTCGCGGTGTAGATATCGGCATAGCCGTCTGCGTTGGCGTCGGCGACGGCAAAGAGCGTCCCCGTCGCGGGCAGGGTCAATGCGCTGTAGCTGGCGGTGAAGGTGCCGCTTCCGCCGTTGGCGAGCACGGTCAGGGTGGTGTTTCCGTTGGCCGCGACAAGATCGGTTAAGCCGCTGCCGACGATGCTGCCGGCCATCCCCGCGCGCAGCCCGGGGTAGGGTGTCTTGACTGACGCTGCCAGCGAGAAGGAGCTAACCGTGCTGGTGTTCTGCACGATGAAAAACCCGGGATTCTGGTCGCCCGCATCCACCACCGCGAAGTCTGTGTTGCCGGTCCCGAAGAAATTGCCGGGGAGGATCGAGACGTCGACGCTGGCCGGGAAAGTGCCCACGCTGGTCGACGCGCTGGGTGCATTGGCGCTGGGGCCGGGTACTCCGAACGTCCCGTTCTGGTTGTTCCCGAACACGACGATCATCAGCGGACCTTGGGTCGCGCTGAAGTTGCCCATAACGAGGTCCGGATAGCCATCGCCATTCACATCGACGGCAACCGGCGCGACGTAGGCGGGAGTCGCTGCGAAGGGGGAGACGACCGGGGCCGCAAAGGTGCCATCGCCGTTGCCGGCGAAGAACTCGATTGCCAGTGCGCCGGTGGGAGAGCCGCTGGGCCCAATGACTGCTAGATCGAGCTTGCCGTCCCGGTTGAAGTCGCCAAGCACCGCGGTCGACGAGTACACGCCCTGCACGGTCGTGGCGGTGCCGAAGGTCCCGTCCCCATTGCCCAGCATGGTGCCGGCGAGGACGCCGGACGAGGTCTGACAGAAGAACACGATGTCCGGGAATCCGTCGCCATTCAGGTCGCCCACCAGCACAGATCCCTGGCCGAGCGAGGTACACGCGGCGGGGAAGGTGACCCCCTTCGCACTGCCGCTGAAGGTTCCATAGGGGACTGACCCGAAGACGATGGTTGCGGTAGGCGTGGTGGTCGACTGGACGAGTACGTCGGGTATCCCGTCGTGGTTGAAGTCCGCAACGATAACCGGGAGCGTTTGTGCCTGCAGCACCGGTCCCCACGCCGCAATCGCCGCCAGCGTAAGCCAGAGAACGAGGACCGCGAAATGCCCGAGGCCATGACGGCGCGCCTTCCCGTCCCTCTGCGAGGGAGAGGCTGGTTTGCCGAAGATGGGCGCGAGCATCGTCATAACGTCAAAGACCGGGTGCGAGTTGGCAGCGCGAGGCGGGCGGCGGTCATCATTGCACCGTCCCCGTGACTTGTGTTTGCGCCGATGGAGTGCTGAAGCCGGAGGGCGTCTGGATGGAGATGACCGAGGTCCCGCTGGCCAATGGATCGAAGGATGTAGTGACGAAGCCTACCCCGGGGACGACGACGACAGGGCTGGTAGAGATGGTCCCCACTGACGGGTTGGAGCTGACGACCGGCACGCTTATGTTGCCGATACCGGGATTGAGTTGCGGGCCGAGTTGCACGACCGTGAGCGAACCCGGGCTCAGCGCGGCGGTATAGACGAACAAAGTGGTAGGAGTCGAGGTTGTGGTGGTCGTGAAATTCCCAGAGTCGAAGACGAAGCCCGATGGATCCACGGTAACCGTGCCGTTCCCGTTGCTATAGCCCGGCGCGGACACAGTCAGCGTGGTCGAGTTCACGCTCTGACCCTGTACATAGATGGTCCCGACGCTGGTAGTGGTGACATTGGTAAAGGTGAGCGTCGTCACCCCGACGACAGTCGCACTGTTGGAGACGGTCGCGACCAACGGTCCGTTACTGGTAACCGTGACGGTGACTGCGTTGGGGGGCGCGACGGGCAGAGTGATCGAGAGCGGAATTTCCAGGTTGTTTCCAGTGGTCACGTTGCCCACCGTGATTTGGGGCGCGGTGACCGTGGCCGTAATCTGCTGGTACTGTATGGGCGTACTGAAGCCGGCGGGGGTCCCGAGCGTGATATTGGTCGCGCCCGCGGAGACTGGCTGGAAGTTGAACAGATGGCTGGAGTCGCCGGTGTTGAAGACCAGGGATGTGGGTGCGATAGTGCCGACCGTCGGGGTTGAGTTGGTGAGCGGTACGGTCACCGGGCCGACTCCTGGATTCAGCGCAAGACCCAGAGTTTGAACCGTCAGGTTGGGAGTGAGAACCGCGGTGTAGACGCTCTCACCGGTTGGGCCGGAGAAGGTGGTGGTGGTAATGTTCGATGCTCCGTCGTAGACAAACCCGGACTGCATGACCGATTGGGCCCCGGTCCCGCTGATGTATCCCGGGGCAGAGACGGTCAGGGTCGTCGACCCCACGGCTTGCCCCTGCACATAAATGTTTCCGACAAAGGTGGAGGTGACGTTGGTAAACGTCAGCGTCGCGCCTCCCGCGACGGTCTGACTATTGGAGATGGTCGCTGACGCAGGCGTACCGCTGGTGACGGTCACGGTGATTGGGTTGGGTGGAGCGACGGGAAGGTTGATGCTCATCGCGGTCTGCAGATTGACTCCAGTGGTCACGGACCCCACTATGATTTGGGGCGCGGAAACGGTAGCCGTAACCTGCTGGTACTGTATGGGCGTACTGAAGCCGGCGGGGGTCCCGAGCGTGATATTGGTCGAGCCGGCGGCGGCCGGCTGGAAGTTGTACTGATGGTTGGAGTCGCCGGTGTTGAAGACCAGGGATGTGGGCGCGATGGTGCCGACCGCCGGGGTTGAGTTGGTGAGCGGCACCGTCACCGGGCCGACTCCTGGACTTAGCGCAAGACCCAGGGATTGGACGGTCAGGTTGGGAGTGAGAACCGCGGTATAGACGGCCTCGGCGGTTGGGCCGGAGAAGGTGGTGGTTGTAATGTTCGACGCTCCGTCGTAGACAAAGCCAGACTGCATGACGGAAAGGGTTGCGGTCCCGCTGTTGTATCCCGGGGCAGCGACGGTCAGCGTGATCGACCCTACGGATTGCCCCTGCACATAGATGGTCCCGACATTGGTGGACGTGACATTGGTAAACGTAAGGGTCGTGCCGCCCACGACGGTCTGACTGTTGGAGATCGTCGCCGCGCCCGCAGCCGGTACGCTCACCGCTACCGTGACTGGGTTGGGTGGGGCGACCGGAAGGTTAATGCTCATCGCGGTCTGCAGATTGACGCCTGTGGTCACGCCGTTCACGATGATCGTGGGTGTCGAGACGGTGGCCGTTATCTGCTGATACTGCGAGGGCGTGCTGAAGCCGGCCGGAGCAGCGCCAAGGGTGAGGTTCGTCGTGCCTACGCCAACCGGCTGGAAGGCTATGTTCTGGAAAGTGTTGCCACCGGCAAAGACCAGCGGGCTGTTAACCGTTCCGACCGCGGTATTCGAGCTGGTTACGGACAGGCTGATGCCTGCCAGATTGGGATTGAGCTGCACGCCGAGGCTCTGAATCGCCAGCGTACCGGGAGTCAGGACGGCAGTGTAGATGGCTTCCGTGGTTGGGGTTGATAATGTCGTGGTGCTTATGCCTTGTCCTCCATCGAAGACGAAGCCCGACGGGTCGACGGTGACCGCTGCCGACCCGGCGGTGTACCCCGGGGCCGAGATGGAGAAGGTGGTAGAGCCCACACTCTGGCCCTGCGCGTAGATCGTTCCGACGGAGTTCGAGGTGACGTTGGGGAAGACCAGGGTAGTCTGGCCCACGGCCGTGGGGCTAGTGGAGGCGGTCGCCACCGCAGGGTTGTTGGTGGTGACCGTCACCGTGACCGGGTTGGGCGGAGCGACCGGAAGACTAATGAAAACCCCACTCTCCATGTCGTAGCCGGTGGTGACACTTCCACCAATGATGGCGCTGGAGACCGTCACCGTGCCGGTTGCCTCGGTGATGCCGGGCGAGTCTGCGCGGATGGTGGTGCTGCCCGCGGAGACGCCGGTAATGGGAACCGCGACCGAGGTGGCGCCTTGAACGACGGTAACGCTCGCAGCCACAGTTGCGATGGTCGGAGTGTCGGAGGAGAGGCTAAACGTGATTCCCCCGGCAGGAGCCGGTGCGGAGATGTTAAGCGTGGTGTTGGTCGACGTGCTCAGGTTGATATTCGTGGTTGTGGGGTTGAACGTCGCCGTCACCGTCACGTTGACCGCGCGCATGGCGGGGGCATAACCGGGCGCAGTCGCGGTCACCGTGGTGGTCCCGATGAGAACGCCGGTGACCTGCGGGTTGGCAGTCGGG
The DNA here is from genome assembly GCA_964489045.1 of uncultured Granulicella sp. Taxonomy (GTDB): domain Bacteria; phylum Acidobacteriota; class Terriglobia; order Terriglobales; family Acidobacteriaceae; genus Edaphobacter. The sequence continues at coordinate 9,251 of CAZAXI010000001.1, forward strand.
GTCTGCTGCCCGGCTGGTACGAGGACACTGGAGGTTACGGTTGCAATGTTGGGGTTGCTGATAGTGAAGGTGACGGTGGTTCCACCGGCGGGCGCCGGCGTCGCCAGGCTTAGAGCAAGGCTCACACTCTGGCCAGGAGCGACCGGCGGGATGGCGCCAAGGCTGACCTGCGCCGAGGTCCCGGTCACGGTCGCCATCCCCGTCTGGTAGCCGGTCGCACTTGCCGACAGGGTCGAGGGTCCGGACGCGACCCCGGTGTAGGTGAACGACCCGGTCGTCTGGCCTGCGGGTACAGTCACGCTGGGCGGGGCGATGGTCACATTTGCCGGGGTCGAACTGACGAGGCTCACCACCGCTCCGCCGCCGGGCGGGGCGGGCTCGCCCAGGGTGAAGCTGCCGGTCAGGGTAGAGGTGATGCCGATCAGCGGACTCGGCAGCGTAAAGGTAATGGGCGGCGGCGTGACGCTGAAGGTGTTGCTGGTTGCGGATTGCAGTGTCCCGCTGGTGGCGGTGAGGACGTAACTGGCTACGTTGGCGATCGTCAGATTGGAGAATGTGGCGATGCCGTTAACCGCGTTGACAGTTGTCGTGCCGCCGAGCGGCTGGACAGTGGGGGGGACGGCGGTGGAATAAAGGGTTAGCGTGACGGCAGCGGAAGACGTGGTGACTACATTGCCCAGTGAATTCTCAACCGCCACCTGCACCGCCGGTGTAATCACGGCGTCAAGCAGCGTGTTGGCCGGCTGCACCGTGAACGCAACCTGGGTCGGGGGCGGGATGTTGATGGTAAAGGCCGACGATGCCACCGCGCTATTCAGATCGCCCACGGCTGCGGCGATCGCCTGGATGGTCTGCGTTGTCGAGATGGTGAAGGATCCGGTGTACGGCGCGGAAGCGGTGGTTGGCGTGCTTCCGTCCTGGGTGTAGTAGATCGCGGCTCCCGCCGTGGCATCCGTGATGGAGACGGTCTGCGCGGAAGTGTAGGTTCCCGCCGCAGGTGCGATGACGGGCGTTGCCGTAGCCGGCGTTGTCACCGTCGCCGTCTGCGCGGTGAAAGTGGCAGTCTTGTCCAGAACAAGCTTTGCAGCCGGCAGCGTGTTGCCTCCCGCCGCGAAGCTTACGGTCCCGGAGGGAGCACCGGCACTCGCCGATTGCGTCGGACCCGGAGCCTGCGCAAACTGGGCCGTCAAGACGGTCTGGCCGGAGGTGAGAACCGGAGTGGGCGTGGCCAGGATGGTCCCCGCGCTGGCGGCCAGGGCAGCAACCGTCAGGGTGATCGCGGGCGTGGGTGTGGTGCAGACCGTGTCGGTGCCGCTGGAGCCCGAGGGAAATGAATTGCAGATGCTCAACGAGGCCGTGGTGCCCACCGGCGACGAGGAGAAAGCGGCGGGTACGGCCACGTAGGCCAACGGCCTGGGAACCGTCAGGGGTATGCTGCCGAACGATCCGAATGTGATCGCCGTTGACCCCCCGCTGGCGCCGTTGTATAGCTCTCCGTTCGCCGGCAGGGCCAGCATGGTGGGCGCCGCCTGGACTGCGGTCGCCGAGTTTGTCTGGGGGACGTTGGTCGGCCCCGAATATGCGCCCAGCGACGGCGCCACGATCTGCATCGGGTACTGGTTGGTCAGCGTGCTATTGAAAGTGCCGTTGCAGGTCTGTCCGTTGGCGACGAAGTAGACCTCGGCGGTGACGGTGTAGTTGTTCGCAGCGGTAAAGCTCGAACTGGGAATCGACTGAATCGTCGAGTAAGGCACCGTCAAAGGCTCCGTGGTCGCCCCATTCGGAGGCGACAACGGAATTCCCGTGGCGCTCCCGTAGCCGGTGTAGAAGCAACCCAGGAGACCCATCTGAGTCTGCTGGGCAAGCGTCGGAAGAGTGCCCGTGAGGGTGAGGACAGCGCCGTCGACGCCAGCCGGGAGCGTGGCGCTGGCAGAGGTGGCTGTGGCCGAGTAAGTAGCGTTGGTTATCTGGAACGTCTGACTATGCGCCGCCAAGCCGGAAATTGCGCACAGCAGCAACCCTCTGAGCAGGGCCGGTCTCCCCCGCCGCGGACCCCATCCAACCGCCGCCGTGGCTCGCCGCTCCGCATCTCGCTTGAGAGACACCGCATCGTCGAGGCGGATTCGCTGGCACGTTCGCATTTGACTTACCAGTCACTCTGAATGCGGGTTCGGGTTCACCGCGTTCCAGGCCAGTTGCCGAATCCGCCGGAGGCCCTGAGTGCCTCGCGGGTAGCGAATAACCAGATGGAACGAGTTGAAGGATGGTGCGCAAGCCTGCCGCGTCGGACGGGGAATCGGAGCGAACAAGGACTTCAGAACCGTCGGAACGCGATGGTTATACGGAACTTCAGTGGCCCCACTGTATCGGAAATACAATAGTTTTCCCCGTGGCCCAAGTCAAATAAAATCGGGTGCTTCCAGAAAAGTCGAATCGGTGCGAAGGACTCGCAGCAGACCATCCCTGGTCGCCCGACGCGATGGAGGAGATTAGAAAATGGAGCTTTTCCCTCGATTAGAGCTTGACGGGTTGAACCCGGGAACGGTAACGTCCTGCGTATAGCAATCGCCTCCAGGGCGCCAGCAAAGCCGGCGACGGGTTTGTTTATGATGCTCGGTCGATCCAGTCCACCTCGTTGCAACGCGCGGTCAGGGGGTATCCCTTTGCTGTCGGTTAGCGCGGCCATGCTCGTTCTCTGTGGCTGCGGAGCCGGGGTGAAGCCGCCCGCCTCCACCACGTCGGCGCCGAGCGCGGTCCAGGCAGGACCGCAACTTGGGTATGCCTGGAAGGCTCAGGACCAGACCCTGCGCCCTATTCTGGGCGTTCCTGGATCCTCGCAGACTGGCGCCAGCGTAGTTTCGGCCACCTCCTTCATTGCAGGCGCTTCTTCTTCGGCGGCGGCTACGGCGCTGCTGATCGGGACCGACCAGCAGGTGTATCGCATGGCCCTCCCGGGCGGAACCCCTGCGCAGATCAACCTCGCCGCTCCCTCCGGGGCAAAGATCCGCTTCTCCCCGTCTGGAGTAGTTGCGCTGGTCTATGCTCCCGGTTCGCTCAGCGCGTGGGTGGTGACGAATCTGGCCTCCACACCACAGGCGATGCAGCTCTCGGTCACTGCCCCGCTGCTTGACATCGCCGCCAGCGATGCCGGCACCGTGGTGGCACTGCTGCAGAGCGCGTCCGGCGGCAGCCTCGATCGGTTGACCGCTGGGGGGGGCCAGCAAGCGCTGGCGACGCTGAGCGGGGCGGGAGGCATGGCGTTTGTCGGGTCCAGTGACGATCTGGTCGCTGCCGACTCCGGGTCGAACACGCTTACACTCATCCGGGCCGTCTCTACCGCGCCTGCTCTTAGCCAGGTTCCAACCTCAAACCTGCTGAAGTCCCCGGTCGCGGTGGGCACCGCGCTGAATGGCAGGTGGGTGGTAGTGGCCAACGGCGGCGAAGCCAGCGTGGTGCAGGTCGACCTGACCGGGGCTGCCAGCCCGCAACGCATCGCCTGCGCCTGCCAGCCCTCGGTCGTCGAGCAACTCTCCGGCAACGGCGTCTTCCGGTTTACCGAAATCGGATCCACTCCCACCTGGATCGCCGACATTACGAGTCCCAGTCCGTCGATGCTGTTTATCCCCGCCTCGAAGTAAGCTTGCCCGGGGTAAATGGCAAGAGCAGTGACGTGAATTGCAGGTGCACAATGCTGCCGAGGGCAGCTGCGCGACTGAGGTCAAGGATGGGTGACTGTCCCTGTGCCCGCGGTAACGGTCGACCCGTTATTGGAAGTGGTGACCAGGACTACAACCACGACGACGGCCGCGATTCCACCGGCTAACAGCATCTTACCGATCGGGCTCTTGGGAATGATGTGAAACTTCGAAGGGGTGGAGTTGGATGCGCTCTGCGAGGATTGCGTGGAGTTGGATGTGTTCTGCGAAGGGCCGGCCGCTCCGAGCCGATTCTCTTGATGGATGAGCGCGGTGGCGATGAGTGCACCCAGGGTAGCGGTGACCGTGATGGTGAATTTGCCCTCGGTGCTGTTGGGTGTGTAGCCGTGGGCCTGGGCGCGGCCATCCGCATCGGTGACGGCGCTGAAAGTTGAAGCGCCGCCGATGGTCGCGCCTGCACCGGAGGGGCCGTCATTGACTGCAAAGAGAATCAGTACCCCGGCCACCGGCTTGCGGTTGTGGTCCTTTACCTGCACGATCGGCTCGCGGGCTGTGCGCTGGCGAATGTTGTTCAGGGCCCCCTCGCCATCGAGAATGGTGATCTCAAGAGCCTGGGCCTCAGGCTGAGCTACACTCCCGGTTTGGGCCTGGGGTGCCTCCGGCAGTTCCGGCTCTGCCTCGGCCGCCCAAAGGGCCGGCGACGCGGGCAGCCAGAACGCCATGCACAGTACCAGCCATCGCCTTGATCCTGCAAGGCCAAAGGGAACACTGCGTCTGATCGGAGGAGCGCTGCCGCGATATGGTCTGCCCTGCGACAAAGTAAGCTTCATGTAACTCTCCTTTGCAACCGCAAGGGTCACCACCTGGGGAGTGGTCCCATTCGCAGCAAGATACCCCGGCGCCGATGTCGCGTCAAGGCGAGAACGCGGCCAAGTCGCGGCGATCCTCCGTTTTCCCTATGTTAAAGTGGCGGGTCTCGGGTATCTTTGCAGGGATGGGGTTCCGGGCCGGGACTCTGGGCACGCAGCGCTGCAGTGGTTCTCCTGGCGCAGAGGGTAGGTGTCCGTGTTGAGAGTGAAATGCTTGGCATTTCTTCTAGGCGCAGCGGCTCCGTTAGGCCAGCAATCGAGCACGCCAGCCAAGACCCCGGCGGCGGTGCAGCCTGCTCTGCGGATCTCTCTGGAGAGGAAGCTGCCCGACGGCAAGGTCGAGACCATGGCCTCCGATCACGTGTTCGATTCCGGGGATGTGGTGCATTTCCGCCTGGAGAGCGAGTTCGACGGGTATCTCTACGTCATGGACGAGGGTAGCTCAGGCCGTTTTACCACGGTCTTTCCCACCTCGGAGGCGGGCGCTGACAATCGTGTCCGCAAGGGCCAGACCTTCTCGATTCCGGCCCAGGACGGAAGCTGGTATCAGATCAGCGGGCCTCCGGGCTTTGACGTGCTCTACTTTATCCTCTCGCCGGATGCACTCAGCGCGCCGGCCGCGTCCAGCTTTGCGGCGCCCGGCCCGGTGAGTTCCTTGAAGCCGCGTTGTAACGATGCGGTGTTCCGTGCCAGGGGAGAGTGTACCGACATCTCCGCCGGTCCGGCGGCACTGCCCCCGGACGCGCCCCTGCCCCAGGCGTTGGCGCCCATCGCGGGGATGGCGTCGCGCGACATTACCATAGTGCAGCAGAAGGACGGTGTCACCGTGGGTTCGAAGGGAAGCACACGGGGCCCCGTAATCTATACGTTTCGCATGGCGCACCAATGAGGAGGTGATGATGTTGCGAAGGCCCACTTCCGGTTTTCGCTTTGGTGCATTGCTTCTGGCGCTGTTCCCCGCGATGGGGGCTACCGCCGCCGCCGCGCAGCAGCCTGCGCCGCCGCAGCCGGCCGCCGCCGCGCAACCGCAGCCCGAGACGCGCGACCTGAAGACCATCGATCTGACGCGGAAGAATCTCCCCGTGACCATCCCGCGAAGCTATGCCCTGGTCATCGGGATCGCCAAGTACAAGAACCTGCCGGATTCGGCCCAGTTGGCTTACCCGAACCGTGATGCGCAAGACATCTACACCACGCTGATCAGCGCGGAGGGCGGACAGTTTCCGGCCGAGAATGTCCATGAACTAATCGATGAAAAGGCCACCATCGCCAATATCCGGCACGAGCTTGAGGTGTGGTTGCCGTCGGTTACCAAGGATGACGACCGGGTGCTGATCTACTTTGCGGGCCATGGATTCGTCTCCCGCGGTGAGGCGTACCTGGCGTCCTACGACGTTGACCTTCACAACATCGCGACTTCGGCGTACCCGATGACCGATCTGGGTCAGGACATCGGGGGCAAGATCAAGGGCAAGTGGAAGGTGCTGATCACCGACGCGTGCCACTCGGGCGCGATCACTCCGGAGAGCGACCGCGCGCAGGTCAACCAGACCCTGCTCGATCTGCAGAAGTCGCTGTTTTCGCTGACCGCGAGCCGCGACCGGGAGCAGAGCTTCGAGAGCGAGAACTGGGGCGGCGGGCATGGCATCTTTACCTATTACGTGATTAAGGGACTGGAGGGCGAGGCTGACACCAACGGGGATGGAGTGGTCTCGGCAGACGAGCTTGCCGAATACGTGCATACCAATGTCCGGCTTGCGACCCAGGAGCAGCAGAACCCGACCTCGGAGCGAGGCAGCTTCGACCCGAACATGGTGCTCGCCTATAACCCGAGCCATGTGAAGGCGGCAAACCTGCCTCCGCCGCAGTTCGGGAGCCTGATCATCGAAAGCAACATGGACGACACGGAGATTTGGGTGGACGGCAAGAGCGCGGGCGTGGTGAGCAAGGGAACGCCGCTGCGCCTGCCCGGCATTGAGCCAGGCGCGCACACCATTAAGGCCGTGCGTCTGGGGTACGAACCCGATGGGCCGCGCGAAGAGCAGGTGTATCCAGGGCAGGATACGACCGTGAGCGTGCACATTTTGATTGCGCGGCAGCACAACCATTCGGCGGTGGAACACTTCAACAAGGGCATCGAAGACTACAACAAGGGATCGGAGTCCAACTACCGGAACGCCGCGGAGGAGTTTCGCAGCGCGCTGGCGGTCGATCCCAAGTACTCGCAGGCCGCACTGTTTCTCGGCCGCGTGCAGAATGCGCTGTTTGAGGACGAACAAGCGCTGGCATCGTTCAAAATGGCAATCGACATCGACCCCGACTACCTGGAAGCGCGCGCCAGCTATGCCGCTGCGTTGCTGGAGGCGGGCGACCTGGACGAGGCGGTGCGGCAGTTGAATGTGGTGACGGTGCGCGAGCCGGAAAACGGCATGGGCTGGTATCTGCTGTCGCAGGCCTATGCCCGGAAGGACGACTACGCCGATGGAGCAACCGCCGCTCAGCACGCGATCCAGGTCACGCCAAAGAACGCGGAGGCGCACTTCTGGCTGGCGCAATGCCTTCGTCTGCTCGGCCGCTGGACCGAGGCGGAGAACGAGTACAACGCTTACCTGACGCTGAGCGACTTCGACTCGGGCTTTGGCGGAAAGCTGAACTATTACCTGGCCGGCTACCTGTTTGGGGCGGGAACCAAGAGGCGAGCCGCGCAGACCGACATCTGGCGGGAGTTGCGCGGCCAGGCGAACTTTGGCCTGTGCGATTGCGAGTATGCGCTGAAGCGCTATAGCTCGGCGATCCAGTACTGCCAGCAGTCGCTGAGCTACATCCCCCACGATATCTATGCCAACTACCGGCTGGGGCTGGTGTACGCGCAGGAGTTCAATCAGCAGAACTCCATGGGCCTGCTGGCAGCGGCAAAGGGGCATTTCTCTGAGGTGGTAGCGGTGGCGCCCGACACCGAGGAAGCCGGCCGATCGAAGAAGTATTTGCAGATGATCGACTCGGCACTGGCCAAGCAGCATCCCTGAGCGCAGATCAGGTGACCATCACCGCTATAAAACAGAAGATCGCCAAAATCAGTGAGAAAATTGCGGCATGCATGCGGTCCGACTTGATCTGGCGGATCAGCGACACCATCAGCAGTTCGTCGCACATGGAGGTGACGAGTTCAGCGTCACTTGCGGCGGATAAGGCCGCCGTGTAGGAAGCATGATCGTCCGCCAGGACGTTGTCCACCGTGCTGCTGAAGGTGTGGCGCAGCCAATGATGGTCTCTTCCGTGATGGATGAAGTACTTGGGCAGGACTCGGCCGGGATCTGTCGATGGCGCGCTATGCGGCTTGATCAGAGGAAAGATGACACGGAGACAGATCAGCAGGGACAGGCCCACCGACGCCAGAAACACGAAGTAGAGGATGCGATGGAGAGGAGAAGGATGGCTTGGGCCGGTCTGCAACGCTCCCACCACCATGCCGGAGAGCAGGGTGACGCAGAAGGCAGCCTTGGTGTCGATAAAGCGGATTGTGTTCTGGGTATCGTCGACCGCCCTGTAGAGGAAGTTGAGACGGCTGGAATAGTCCTCCTGTTGCCCGGCGGTCACGCAGTTAGCCTCCACTTTCGCGGAGTCTATCACGTCGGATTAAGAGATTGCTCAAGCCGTCGCTAGGCGATAGGCTGGGCGCGTGCTTGAAAACTCCACGATGAACCTTGTGAAACTTTCGCTTGGTTGTGGTTTAGCGGCGGCCTTACTGATAGCGCTGGATGGACGCGGCGCGGTCGCGCAGTCCACTGGGACCGCCCAGGTACAGACCGCTCCTGCCCCGGAGAGGCGCATTCCGCAACAGAAGACCACGTCCGCCGGAGTCTTGCAGGGAGTGCTGTTCGACGAGAGCGGTAGGCCGTTGCCTGGGGTCGACGTAAAGCTCGTGGCTGCGGACCATGCGGTAGCGTCTGAGACGAGCAGCGAGGGCGATGGGATCTTCCGGCTGGGCGCGGTGCCGGCCGGAGTTTACGACTTGCTTCTGACACCGGCTGGCGGGGGAACCACGTTCCGGCGGAGCGGAATCCGCATCGGCGCAGGCGATGTGCTCTCCGTGGAGGTCCATCTGACGGGCTTCCGGGGAGTGCAGCCGGGAGCGCCGCTGCCACAGTCTCCGGCGGCAGGAACCGAAGGCATGGGAAGCGGCCTGAAGCCGAGGCCCGATGCGCAGGGTCCGGTCGCTGCGCCGCAGGTCCTGGAGCTTCCCCCGGAAGACCTGATCTTTCAGCCGAGGCCGGACCGCTGGAATGCGGAGATGCCGGACTACCATCGCTATCCCGATCTGGAGACGCCTTACGTTCTGGGGCATTGGTACGACCCGTTCAACCGCAACCGGTTGAAGGCCGACAAGCCTCTCTTCGGCAAGACGTTTTTCAGCTTCACCGGAGACAGCATCACAGTCTTCGATGGCCGGCGCCTGCCGGTAACCTCTGGGCAGTCGACTGCGGCCCCGGGCGAATCGGGGTTCTTCGGCAAGGGCGGCCAGTTCTTTATGGCGCAGACCTTTCGCACCACCTTCGATCTGTTCCATGGAGACACCGCGGCGTTCCGGCCGGTGGACTGGCGGTTGCGAATTACACCCGCTGCAAACCTGAACTATCTGGCCGCGCGGGAAAACGGGATCGTAAGCCCGGATGTGCGCGTCGGCACCACCCGCTTCGATACTCATGTTGGACTGCAGGAGGCGTTCGGCGAGGTCAAGCTGGCGGACATCGGGCCGAGCTACGATTTTGTCAACCTGCGCGTCGGCATACAGCAGTTCATGAGCGACTTTCGCGGGTTCATCTTTGCGGATGAGCAGCCCGGCGCGCGACTCTTCGGCAACCTTCGTTCCAACCGGATCCAGTGGAACCTTGCCGGGTTCGACCTGCTCGAGAAGAACACCAATAGCGGCCTGAACAGCTTTGCCCGGCGTGGAAGAGAGGTGGCTATCGCGAACATCTACATCCAGGACTTCTTCACCAAGGGCTATACCGCCCAGTTCAGCTACCACTTTGTCCGTGACGACGGCCGCATGCACTACGACGACAACGGATTTCTGGTGCGTCCCGCGCCGCTGGGCACGATCGCCAGGCACCGTATCGATGCCGATTATGCGGGCTGGACGGGAGACGGACACATCGGCCGCCTCAACCTGACCCATGCGTTCTACCAAGCCTGGGGCAACGACACGCTGAACCAGATCGCCGGCCAGCGCACCTCGATCAACGCCCAACTGGCGGCCGTCGAAGTCTCGCGCGACTTCTCCTACATGCGCTTTCGCAGTTCGTTCCTGTTTGCGTCGGGCGACAACAATCCCCGCGACGGGACGGCCCGGGGCTTCAGCTCGATCGTCGACGCCGAGGCGTTCGCGGGCGGCGAGTTCTCGTTCTTCAATCGCGAAGGGATTCGCCTGACCGGTACGGGGGTTGCGCTGACCGCGAGCGACAGTTTCCTGCCCGACCTGCGCAGCAGCAAGGATGAAGGGCAGTCGAACTTCGTCAATCCTGGGCTCTACCTGTATAACGCGGGGGCCGACGCGAAGCTGCTGACGACGCTGAAGCTGAGCGCCAATGTAAATTTTCTGCAGTTTGCCCGGACGCAGTCGCTGGTCTTCCTGCTGCAGCAGAACGGCATTCCCCGCACCATTGGCACGGATGCCAGCCTCGGGGCAGTGTACCGGCCACTTCTGTCGGATAATATTGTCGTCAGCGGAGGGGCGGCGGCGCTGCTGCCTGGGCGCGGTTTTCGCGACTTCTATACCTCACAGACCCTATTCTCGTTGTTTGCAACGGTGCGGCTTCAGTTTTGATTACGCTACGACACGGGAGAATGCCGATGCTACGGCTCTCAATGCTGAAAGCTGCTGATCGACGAGCAGTCGCGGCATTGCTTTGCGGGTTCGCCGTCATCGGGAGTTGCCTGCTGCTTTGGAGTCCAGGAGTGCAGGGCGCTGCCGGCGCTCCTCGCTATGGCGAGTCGGAGCAGGAGGCGAATGCGGCTTCTGCAGGCTGCGTGTCGTGCCATGTGGGCATCGAGCACCCGAATATGCATGCGGAGGAGACCGTCGTGCTGGGCTGCGCCGACTGTCATGGAGGCAACGCCTCGGTAATGGCGTCGGGTGCGCGCGGGTCGGCGGAGTATGAGGCGGCGAAGCGCAAGGCGCACGTCCAGCCCCGCCTGGCGGCCAACGCGGCGCATGCGGGCCATCCGGTGCGCGCCTACACCGGCTGGATCGAGGAGAGTAGCGAGTTTGTCCGCTTCGTCAACCCCGGCGATCTGCGTGCGGCGCCCCAGACCTGCGGCGTCTGTCATGCCGAGGAGACGCGCAATGTGAAGTCCAGCATGATGACCCACGGCGCAATGCTGTGGGGCGCCGCGCTCTATAACAACGGAGCTTTTCCGCTGAAGAACCCGCACTTCGGCGAATCCTACGACGCCGACGGGAAGCCTGAACGCCTACAGAGTTTCCCCAGGCCGACGGCGGAGGAGACACGCACCAAGGGGGTGCTTCCCTATCTCGATCCGCTGCAGCGCTGGGAGGTTTCGCAGCCGGGCAACATGCTGCGCGTGTTTGAGCGTGGCGGCGAAAGGCGCGCGGAGATTGGCAATCCAGCCACTGGGGACGTGCCCGGCCAGCCCGACCTGAAGCTGAGCGATCGCGGGCTGGGCACGAACCTGCGCACTGACCCCGTCTTCCTCGGCCTGCAGAAGACGCGGCTGTTCGATCCCCTGCTCTCGTTTCCCGGCACCAACGACCAGCCGGGAGACTACCGCGCAAGTGGCTGCTCGGGCTGCCATGTGCTTTACGCAAACGATCGCGACAAGACCCACGGAGAGCAGACCTCGGCCTTCGGCAATATGGGCCGCAGCGCCGGCAGCGACGTAACTACGGACAAGATGGAGAGCGGGCATCCGCTGCAGCATGTGTTCACCAAGAGCATTCCTTCCAGCCAATGCATGACCTGCCACATCCATCCCGGCACCAACATGGAGACGACCTACTACGGCTACACCTGGTGGGACAATGAGACGGACGGAGAGAAGATGTATCCGGCCACCCAGCGCGATCCCAGCCGGGAGAAACTGCACGAGGTGGCAGCGCGCGACCCGGAGGGCTCGGCCGCGCGCGGGAACTGGAGCGACCCAAAGTTCCTCGAGCAGATCGGAACGCCTGAGTTCAATGCGCAGATCAAGGACACGCAGTTCGCCGACTTCCACTCGCATGGCTGGGTCTTCCGCGCAGTGTACAAACGCGACCGGCACGGGCGCCTGCTGGACAAGGACGGCAATGTTCTTCCTACCGAGGACGTGAACGCCGCCAATACGGTGCACCTGAACGATATCCATCTTGAAGACGGGATGCAGTGTGTCGACTGCCACTTTACCCAGGATGTGCATGGCAACGGCAAGCTATACGGCGAAACGCGCGACGCGATCGAGATCCAATGTACCGACTGCCATGGGACCATCTACGCCAAAGCGGCGCTGAAAACCAGCGGGCCGGCCAGCGCCAACGATGCATCGAGCGACCTCCTGCGCATGCTGACACCGTTCAAACAGGCGCGCTTCTACTGGGAGGGCGGCAAGCTCTACCAGAGGTCCAACGTAGTCAAGGGACGCACTTGGGAAGTCGTGCAGGTGCTCGACTCGATTACTCCCGGCAACGTGCACTACTCGGAGAAATCGCGCCTCGCCAAGACCATGCAAAAGGACGGGGCCACCTGGGGGACGGCGGCGGATGCGGCGCGGCTGGCGCACTCGGACCAAAGCATGACGTGCTACAGCTGCCACTCCGCGTGGACCCCGTCCTGCTTCGGGTGCCATCTTTCCATGTCCGCCAACCAGAAGGCGCCGATGCTCCACAACGAGGGCGGGACCACGCGCAACTATACCAACTACAACTTCATGGTGCTGCGCGACGATGTGTACATGCTGGGGGTGGACGGAACCGTGACTGGGAACAAAATCGCGCCGGTGCGATCGGCCTGTGCCGTCGTGGTCAGTTCGCAGAATGCGAATCGCGACTGGCTCTATCAGCAGCAGCAGACGGTTTCGGCACCCGGGTTCAGCGGCCAGGCCTTCAGCACCTACGTTCCGCATACCGTGCGCGCGACCGAGACCAAGGGCTGCACCGACTGCCATGTCTCGGCCAAGGGTGACAACAACGCCTGGATGGCGCAGTTGCTGGTGCAAGGCACGAACTTCCTGAACTTCATGGGCAAGTACATCTTCGTGGCCAACGGCCGTGCCGGCTTTGCTGCGGTGCCGGTCGCCGAGGGCTCCGAGCCGCCGGCGATGCTGGGAAGCGATTTGCAGCGCATGGCGTATCCCACGAACTACCGCAAATTCGTAACCGGCGGTCGTGAGTTGAAGACGGCGTACCAGCAAAGTGGCGGCGACGCGCTGGACGTGCAACTGCGCGGCGAGTACTTGTACGCGGCGATGGGCGCGGGCGGGTTCCGGATTTTCGATGTCGCCAATGTGGATGTCAAAGACGTCTCGCAGCGGCTGATCTCGGCGCCGGTTTCGCCGCTGGGCCAGAGGCTTTATGTCAAAACGCGTTTCGCGACAGCGGTAGCGTCGCCTTCCACGCTGGCGCTCGATCCGCTGCGCAAACAAATTGCGGAGAACGAAGAGCAGCCCATCGCACCGCTCTATGCCTACCTTTATGTGACCGACAAATATGAGGGGCTGGTGGTCGTTGGAGATCCGAAGACCGGGGTCGGAACGCTGCTCGACGGGGACCCGCGCAATAACTTCTTGACGCGCGCTGTCACCTTCAACCCCGAAGGCCGCCTGAATGGGGCGCAGCGCATCGCGATTGCGGGAACCTATGCGTACATCCTCTGCGATCGCGGGCTGGAGGTCGTGGATCTGGCCGATCCCCTGCATCCCCGGATCACCGCGGAGATCGGCGGCGATCAACTGGTCGAGCCGCATGGCATCGCAGTGCAGTTCCGCTACGCCTTCGTGGTGGACCGCGAGGGACTGAAGGTGTTCGATGTGACCCACCTCGACCGGCCCCGGCGCGTGGGCTCAACGCTTCCTCTGGCCGACGCTCGCAATGTGTATGTCGCGCGGACCTATGCTTACGTCTCGGCCGGTGTGAACGGGATCGCCATCGTCGACGTCGAGCGGCCGGGGAAGGCCACGCTTGCCATGACCTTCAACGCGGGTGGGGTAATGAATGACGTCAACGACCTGAAGATTGGCATGGTGAGCTCCAGCCAGTTTGCCTTCGTCGCCGATGGCAGGAATGGCATGCGGGTGGTGCAACTCTTCTCCCCCGAATCGCAGCGGGAAGCCTACGGATTCAGCCCGCGGCCAGTGCCGCAGTTGATCGCGACCCGCAGGACCGCGGGGCCGGCCTTGGCAATATCGAAGGGCGTGGACCGCGACCGCGCGGTGGATGAAAGCGGCAACCAGCTTTCAGTCTTCGGACGGCGGGGAGCGCGGCCGCTCAATGGCGAGGAGATGCGCCGGATGTATTTGCGGTCGGGCGAACTTTACACCGTGACCGACACGCCGCCTGACCAGCCGCGGGAACCGCCTGCGCCCGGCGCGCGGGTTGCCCGACGCTGAACCGCGGCGCTGAACTCCCGCTCAGCGGGAGACCAGATCGGCGACTTTGTGGGCTGCCGCCAGCCGGCCTGGCTGAGGGCCGTGGTAGAGATGGCAGAGGAAGCACCCGCTCTCGGCGTGGCCGGTTTTTACCGGCAGTCCCTGCGGGCTCGACGAGCCGTCGTGACAGCGGCGGCAGGTGGCGATCGTCGGCATCAGGAGATCGGAGCCGCTGGAACTGGTGAGCGCCTTTCGATGGCACTCGGCGCACTCGACGGCTTGATGGGCAGTGTGGCTGAAGACGGCATCCGGGAACCAATGAGTGGGCTGGTGGCTTGGTTCGATCCGAGGCAGGGCGCTTGCATCCACCGGCAGAGAGGCAGTCGGCGTGGGGCCGGACTGTGCGATCTGGTTCAGGTCCCGATGGCAGATGAGGCACTTGCCTCGCCAGAGAATGACCTCGGCGCGGTCCACCCGATTTGCGATCCACTCCGCAGTGGAGTGCGGCGGCGGCATCCGCAGTTGGCCGGGAAGTAATGGCTGGTTGGGCCACTGGCGAATCTCAGCGGCGACAATCGCGGGGTGGGACTGGGCGAACCCGGCGATTGCCCGGGTCACAAAGTCCCGGACTTCGGCCGGCGCAGCGTGCGGGGCTTCGCTTTGGATATGGGTGTCGAAGTCGAGCGAATGGCAGCTCCGGCAACTCTTCTCGAACGAGACTGGAGCGAAGCCGGCAGCCTGGCGCCCATCGGGGCCGATCGCCGGAAAGTGGCAGCTCTGGCACTCAAGGGTAATCACCCCGTGGAGGGTCCTGATTCCGGGATGCATGTGCCCGGCATGGTTGAAGCGGAGCGCGAACGCGGCCGAGCGTTCCGCCGGGGAGGCGGTGCGGAGTTCGCGAAACTCGGGATGGCCGGTGACAAAGTTAGGAATGTTGGCGGCCACGCTGAGCGTGCCGGTGCGAGATCGCAGCTGTGCGTGGCATTGGGTGCAGCCGCTGTCTGCAGTGGATGCGAGATGCAGGGCGCCGGTGTGCTCGGTGTGACAAGACGCGCACGTGGGAGTCGACGAGCTCTCCGCCGGGTGATGCGGGGCTACGGCGTGACAACTGAGGCAGGCGGAATCGGGCACACGAGCGCGTCGTCCAAAGCTCGGGGTCCAGCGCGTCGCCCGAATCACGGGAACATGGCAAAGCTCACAACGCTGGCCGAAGACCGCATGAGCCGACGACATGGGGCCCGATGAGAGGGCGATGTTGCCGTGAGCGAGCGTAGTGGCACTGAACCAGGCTACGGCGACGGCCAGAGCGGCGAGTGCGAGCCACCACTGCCACGCGCGCAGCGGCGACATGCGCTTGAAGTAATTCAAGTCGTGGCGGCGGGCGATGAGCTTGGTGGTGCGGCTTCGAATGGACACGGGTCAGTAGCGCAATGCTCCTATCGCGTGAACTATGGAAAGAAGAATGAGGGCGGCGGACGCGGGGAGATGGACGAGAAGCCAGGCGTGCAGCAGGCGATGCAAGCGAGCTTGGTGGTCGAGCTGGCGCTTCTCCTCGCATATCTCCTCGATGGCGGTGAGCGGGGTCCACGCGGCCTCAGGAAACTCGCGGCGAAGATTGTCGAACTGCACGCGGGACCATTCGCGGTCCTTGAGTTCAGAACCACTCCCCTGTTCTTCACTCAAGTAAGGGTTTACATACACTGAGACGAAGCGCTGCAGCGAATCGACCTGGGGCTGCAGGTCAGTGATGTCGAGCAGTGTATCGACCACCGTGGCTCCGGGGCCGGCAGCCGGTGCGAGGCTCTGGGTGACATCGATGGCACGGGCCCTGGCCTCGGCGGCAAGCTGTGCCCGTATCACCGGGATCTGGTCGTAGATGGTCTCGAACGGCACCTCGCGGAAGATCCTGGTTGGCACCGTGTGCTGTAGCCACGCGCCGGCGATTCCGCTGGCGACGACCAGGATGGTGAGCCAGAAGAGCACGAAGGTCAGGGCCCCGCGAGCGTGAAACGCGGCGTGGAACAGCACCATGGGAAGGGCCAGAAAGCCTAGCCAGAGATGAGCGCGCATCCAGATTTTGGCGCGTCCAATCCTCCAGATGGGGAACCGTTTGCGCACGCTCAGCAGCGCGGCAAAGAGCATCAGGCCGAGGGCCAGCGAGCCGAACATGAGACCGATCGGCGTGCCGCCGCCGGGCGCGGGCGTGTACACCGCGTAGGCGGCGAAGACGCACCCCCCGACCAGGGTGGCCGCGATGGTCCCGATCATCCACGGTTTATGGGTCTGGTCTATGCGCATTAGCGGTTCTTGCCGACGAAGGCCGCCTCCTGATCCAGGTCGACACCCAGTACCTTGACGAAAAACTCGCTGGGCTTCACGCGGTGAGCGGCATCGTGCGGACAGGCGTAGACGCAGCTTGGTTCGGCCAGGTCATGGCAGAGATCGCAGGACGTCGCCTTGCGCACCTTGTGCTCATTGCCTGAATCCTTGTCCGTCTGTACTGACTGCAGCGCGGTGGCATTGCCGGAGGCATCGAACTCGTGCACAGTGATGTTGCCGTAGGGACAGTTGGTGGCGCACAGGCCGCATCCGACGCACCAGTCCTCGATGATGACCTCCAGCGAGTTGCGCCGGCGGATGGACCCAACCGGGCAGCCGATCATGCAGCGCGGATCGCGGCACTGGCGGCAGGAGGTGGCCACCAGGTAGTTTTCAAAGCGCACTCCATCGCGCAGCAGGCGGGTCACCCCGTCGTGCGCATCGGCGCAGGCCTTCACGCATTGGTCGCAGCGGGTGCATTTTTCCAGATCGAGGACCAGAAGGCTCTGCGCTTCCATCAGGCCCTGCTCCAGGAACTGGTGCAGCGGCGCATTGTCGGGGACCACGTCACGGCGGCGCTGCAGCATGGTGTTCTGGCGGGCCCGCTGCTCCGCGGTCCGCTGAATATCCGCGCGAACCTCGGGAAAGCGGTCCAGCATTTGGTGGAAGTCGGGAGCCAGAATGCGGACCACCTCGACGTGGTCCAGCGCGACGCAGGTTGCGGTCCGGACCCCGCCCTGGAGCAGGCCCATCTCGCCGAAGTAGCCGCCCCGGGGAAGATAAGCGAGCACCATTTCTTCGCTGCCGTGTTTCTGGGAAACTTTCACAAACCCAATGCGGACCAGGTAGAAGGCATCGGCAGGCGCGCCCTCCTCGCAGATCACCTGGCCGGGGCTGAACCGGAGCAGATCGACCCGGTCGCGCAGCAGGTCTACAAAGTCCTCGTCGATATTGGCAAAAATGGGTACGCTGCGCAGGTGCGTGCCCAACGCGCGGCCGCGGTAGTTGGCTTCGAGCTCGGCGCGGAAGGTCTTGTTCTTCTGCATCACGTCCAGAACATTGCGCAGCATCTCCAGCACCACCACGCGGCCCTTGGCCTGCACCGTCGCCGAGCGCGGGTAAAAGCTCATGCAGGTCATCTCGCCAAACAGGTCGCCCGCGTCCAACTGCGCGATGGGACGGTCGTAGGGCAGATCGACGGATGCATCGATGCGGATGTGCGACGGCGGGTCGCGCTCCTCCTCGCGCGGCTTCTGCGACTTGGGGCGCAGGAGGCTCTTCATCTTCGTGAAGCGGCCTTGGGTGGGCGCCTCCGTGGCCACATGTTCCCTGGGCGCGTTGATGAAGATGTCGACCGAGCCCTCCAGAATATAGAAGGCCGTCGAGCCGTTCTCTCCCTCACGCACGATGACCTCGCCCGGTTCAAACACGCGCTTGACTACCGAGCCGGTATTGAGGCCGAGGAAGGTCCCCGACACGCCCTTGAAGACCGGCAGCGCCAGCAGCTCTTCGGTCTCGACCGAGTACACATTCGGGGTATCTTCCGGATACAGGCGGCCGCTGCCCAGCTCCCTCTTGTTGGTCAGCGCCCCGGTGGGACACGAGACCATGCATTCTCCGCAGGAGACGCAACTGGAGTTGCTCATGGGCTGGTTGGCGTCGAAGGCGATGGTGGTGAAGTAGCCCTTGCCCTGGCGCGCGATGACAAAGTTCTGGCGTATCTCGGCGCATCCGCGAATGCACCGGTCGCACAGAATGCATGCCGAGAAATCCACATGGATCGCCGGCGATGTGTCGTCTTCCGCAAGCACCGGCACCGCACGCTTGTTGAAGCGCACCTGGGTTACCCCGGCGGCGGCTGCCTGGGTCTCGAGCTCGCAGTCGCCGCTCTGCTGCTGGCGGCGGCAGGGCGATGGGTGGTCGGAGAGCATCAGCTCATAAAGCGTCTTGCGCGACTGAAGGATTGCCTCGTTCGTGGTCTTCACCACCATGCCGGGTTCGGCCTTGAAGATGCAGGCAGCCTGCAGGGCGCGCTCGCCGACGTCCACCACGCAGATACGGCAGACAGCGACTGGAGCCTGGTTCTGCTGGTGGCATAGGGTGGGGATGGAAATACCCGCGATGCGAGCGGCATCGAACACGGTGGTGCCATGCGGTACGGTGACCTCCTTTCCGTCCACGGTCAGGGTCATGGGCTGGTCGTGGGCCTCGCTCATCGGTCTCTCCCTCCGAAGCAGATGCCGGCACGGCAGACGCGGTCTTCGAGGTGCTCCCGCATGAGCTCCGGGAAGTGCTTTGTCACCGACTGGATGGGAGCCGGCGCAATCTGCCCCAGCCCGCAGATGGAGGTTAGGCGGAGCACCTGGGAGAGGTCCCTCAGCATCTCCATATCTTCCTTGCCCACGCTGCCGCGGGTCCAGTTCTCCAGCAGGTCGACCAGCTTCTGCGTGCCGATCCGGCACGGGGAACACTTCCCGCAGGATTCATTGCGATAGAAGCGGACGGCGGTCAGCGCCATATCGAGCATGCAGGCGCTGTCCGCGCAGACGACCACGGCGCCCGAGCCCAGCATCGATCCCAGGCCCTTGACCTTGTCCCAGTCGAGCGGTGTATCCAGCAGCGACGCCGGCAGATAGCCGGAGGAGGGTCCGGAAGGCGCGAACCCAACTACTTCGCGGCCCGGAGGCGGTCCGCCGGCATAGTCATAGATGAGGCTGCGATAGGAGGTCCCCATGGGCACCTCGAAGACGCCCGGCCGGACAACATTTCCAGTTACGCCTACGAATTTGATTCCCGGCGATCCCGGCAGGCCGGCATCGCGATACCACTCGCCGCCTTTGCCCAGGACGGTTACCGCGTGCGCGAATGTCTCCACGTTATTCAGCGCGGTAGGAGAACGCCACAGGCCGCTGTTAACGGTACGCGGAGGCTTGTTGCGAGGTTCGGCGCGGTTGCCCTGGATGGCCTCCATCAACGCCGTCTCCTCGCCGCAGATGTAGCCGCCGGGACTGACGAAGACCTCCATATCGTAGTCGATGCCGGAGCCAAGCAGGTTTGTGCCCAGCAGACCGAGCGCGCGCGCATGGTCCAGCTCTTCGCGCAGGATATCCGCCTGCGTTTCATACTCATGGCGGATATAAAGGTAGCCCGTATTTGCACCCACGATGGCGCCGCACAGCATCATGCCTTCAATCACCATGTGGGGCAGATACTGCAGGATGAAGCGGTCTTTGATGGTCCCCGGCTCGCTCTCATCCGCGTTGCAAACCACATATTTCTGCTTGCCCGGGGACCGCTTGCAGCCGTCCCACTTGGTGTAGGTCGGGAAGCCCGCCCCGCCCATGCCGCGCAACTCACCGGACTTGAGGACTTGCAGCGTCTCGTCGAAGTTCTTCTTCTCCAATAGATTGCGAATCAGGCGATAGCGGCTTTGCTCATCCGGGTAGGGGTCGCACTGGATCGACATACCCCGCTGCCGGGCGCTGCGGGGTGGAGCGCCGTGGGCCACATTGGGTTGCCCCGCCGGGTCGTGCGGCGCCAATTCGCGGTCGATCAGCTGGCTTGCCGCAGCCAGCGAGACGCCATCGTAGTACCGGTCGTTGATCGCAATCACCGGTGCGTGATCGCATCGCCCGACGCAGGAGATGTCGCGGACTCGCACCACGTCCGGCAGATGGGCGTACTTGCCCTCCAGGGCGACGCGGAGGTTGTACGACTGATTCAAGTGGCAGGTCATATCGTCGCAGACGCGAACGTCGACCGGGACCGGCGGCTTTAGCCGGAAATGCGGATAGAAGCTCGCGACGGTGTGTACGTCGCACACGTGAACGCCGCGGCGGCCAGCGATAAGTTCGATCTCGTGCACAGAGACGAAGCCATTTGCGTCCTGCACCCGGCGAAGGTCTTCGAAGACCCCCGTGGGGTGAGGCGAGCTTCCTGCGCGAGAGTTCGTCTGGAGAACATTCATCGCCGGCACCTGCATCGATGGCTGGGGCTCTTGGGACAATGTACAACGGACTGGGAGACTTCGGGGAATTAAGGTGCGCAACAATTGATTGCATTCGGGAGCGTTGCGGGATATAACGCTGCCAAGACAAAAGCTGGCCGGAGGAGCAGGTTGGTCTGGAGACGAGTGCGGATCGGCTGCAAGTGCCTGTCTATCGCCCTGCTTCTAGGGTGGGGCGCAGTCCTGTGCCAGACCGCGCCAGGCCCGCATCTGCGCGATCAGCTGGGCGCCGCCGCCGAAACCCGCAGCGCTTCCCCTCAGTACATCGGATCGGGCTCTTGCGGCGCCAGTGCCTGCCACGGGAGCATTCAGCCGCGAAGCGCCACCCGGGTGCTGCAGAACGAGTACAGCACCTGGATTGCGTCCGACAAACACGCCCAGGCCTACAAGGCATTGACCGACCCCCTGGGGCAGCAGATTGGGGCCGTCCTCAAACTGCCCGAGCCGCCGGAAAAGTCGCAGCGATGCCTCGCTTGCCACGCGCTGAGCGTCACCCCGGCCGAGCGTGCCCGGGAGTTCGATCTCGCCGAAGGGGTCGGCTGCGAGAGTTGTCACGGACCGGCATCGCTCTGGCTGGGGCCGCACATTCAGGCGACCGCCGATCACCGCAAGATGGTCGCGCTCGGCCTCATCGACAACCGGGACCTTGCCGTGCGAGCCGCGAAGTGCCTGACCTGCCATCTGGGCGCGCCCGGCATGAACGTCGACCACGAACTGATTGCCGCCGGACACCCAGACCTCACCTTCGAACTGGATTCGTTCACTGCGGTTGAGCCTCCGCACTGGGTGGAGAAGACTCCCGATGGGAGTCCGGCCGATCCGCCCTTCGGCGTAAAGGCGTGGGCGGTCGGTCAGATGGTGGAACTGCAACAGAGCATGCTGCGCGTCTCCGGTCACGCCAAGTCCGGACCCTGGCCAGAGTTCAGCGAGATGGATTGCGTGACCTGCCATCATGCCCTGACCGGCCCTGGAAGCTGGCGCCAACAGGCGGGGTTCCAGGGTCATCGCCCCGGCGACCCAGCCTACAATCTCTCTCGCTACGTGCTGCTGAAGCACTTTGCCGCCGAGGTGGATCCGGGCTTGAACGATCGGCTCGCGATCGAGATTGGCCGGGTCAACACACTGGTGACCGGCATGAGCGCGGACCGTGCCGCGGTCCAGTCCGCGGCCAATCGCGCGGCGGAGTTGGCGGGCCAGATGGTCCCAGGCATTCGCGACGCCCCGTACGACAGCGCACGGACGGAGAGGCTGCTCCGTTCGATCACTGGCGATGCCGACGCCATTGCCTTTGCCGGCGAACGCACCGCCGAACAGGCGACCATGACGGTCGACTCGCTGTATATCGCCGAGGCTAAGGCTGACAGCCCGAATCCGGCGACTCGACAGGCCATCGACGGGCTCTTCCACCTGGTCGACAATCCCTCAGCCTACAACGGGCCGCAGTTTGCCGCCCAGATGAAGAGGGTTCGCGGCACCTTGCGCTAGGTTCGCTGGGCACGGCAGCAGAATCGCTTCAGTCGGTCGGGTTCTCGGGGAACTTCTGGTAGGGTAGACGGACCCCATCGATAAAGATCTGGTCGGCGCGGATGGCGTCCGGAGCCATGAAGCCGGCTG
Source organism: uncultured Granulicella sp. (assembly GCA_964489045.1). Taxonomy (GTDB): domain Bacteria; phylum Acidobacteriota; class Terriglobia; order Terriglobales; family Acidobacteriaceae; genus Edaphobacter. The sequence goes on from CAZAXI010000001.1 coordinate 31,294, forward strand.
CCCCTCCAGCGGCGTCGTAGTCGTCCTGATCGACCCCATCGCCGGAGACGCCAAGCCCTCCAACCAGTTGTCCGTTGAGGTAGAGCGGCACGGAACCGGGGAAAAAGACAATTCCGCTCTGATTCGCGTTCGCCGGTTGCGAGCCCTGCGTGCAGGGATTGGCGAGGTCTCTCTGGAACAGCGGGAAGAAGGGTCCCGGCGCGGTCCCATCGATTCCCTCGGGAAACAGCGGCTGGCCCCCATATCCGACGGTACGGTTGGTCACTGCAGTGTTGGCAGGGATGCCGGGAAGATCGGCGGTGGCATTCGGTCCGCTCCAATAGACCACATTCCGCGATTTCGCTACCGCAACATCGACCGAGAAGACGGTGGCGTCGGGCATTCGGTAAAGGGCTAGCAGGCTGCCATCCAGGTCGGCTACCGCGATCGCAAAGCGGGCCCGCGAACCCACCGGCAGACGAATCGCAGCACGGGTCAGGTTGCCGGTAGCGATTGCCTGCTGGACGATCTGCTGCACCTGGGCAAGCGTCAGCCCGTTCTCGAAGCTGGATGCGTGCTCCGCGATCAGATCGCCCTCCGGCGCCGCACCGCCGGAGGCGACCGGAGCCAGCGTGAAGGTGCCATCGGCGGCTCCGGGGGAGAAGCCTGCGGGCAGCACCGTCTGAGAGACGAACGGCAGCGTGATTCCGCCTATAACCACCGCTCCCGGAAAGGGCACGGTCGGTGCAAAGCCGTTGCCAATGGTGCCCGCCACTGCTGCATACTCAACCACCCCGGCGTAGTTGGCCGTTCCACTGGCGGCCACCACGCCGATGCCCCCGGCAACCCGGTTGTTCTTGAAGATGGGCACACCGCCCGGGTTCACCGCCGCGCTCTGCGAGTCGTAGATGTCTGCCTTCCCCGTCTGGATGCCGAGCCCAGGGCCCGGACCATGCAGCAGGCCGGAGACGGGAAGAGACTGGCCGGCGAGGAAGGTCGTGTTCAGACTGCAGCCGCGATTCGTGTTCTCGATGCCGTAGAGCGGCGCCGACTCCGTATCGGAGATTCCCGGAGGAAAGTGAATGCCGCTGATGAACCGCACTGTCCGCGAGCTGAGCGGGGCCTGATCGTTCGAGAAGAATGCGGCCGTTCGGGCCAGCGCCGCTGCCTCTTCGTCGGCGGGCACCACGACGCCGAAGTTGCTGATTGCGACCGTGGGCGCGCCAGCCTTGGTGTAGACCGCGAGGATCTGTCCGCGACGGTCGCTGATCGCTATCACCAGCGGGACGCCGATGGAAGCGGCGGCCGCGGTCGCGATCGATGTCACATCGGCCTGGGTCAGGATGTTATTGGCGGTGTTGGGGGTAGTCGCCGGCACCGCCGCGGTGTTGATCCCTGAGCCGCAGCCGAGGGGCAAAGCGCAGCATGAGAGAGTGCCGACGGCCACTGCCATCCTGACCACCGAATGGCACGAGCCGCGCTGCGAGAAATGGATTGGCGCCCGTCGCTTGATTCCCATCCTGTCACCGGGGGCTGGCGGATTTAGCCTATCGCATTTCGATCCGCGGATGCTATACATAATCGCGATGCGATCCATTCTCAGACGCGCAGTCAAGGGGATACTAATTGCGTCGATACTGGTCGTGGTCCTGATCCTGATCGAGAGAACCACGCTGTTCAGCGACCTCGACCGCCTGACGTTCGATTTGATCGTCGACCACACCGGTCTGAACGATTCCTCCTCCCAGGTGGTCATCGTGGATTTCGACGAGGAGACCTTCCAACGGATTCGCCAGTTTCCGATTCCGCGCTCCCTCTTTGCGGAGGCCGTCCGTCGCATCGCCGCGGCAAATCCGCGGGTCATCGGCCTCGATGTCCTGCTCTCCGAGCCGCGAAGCGCTGCCGAAGATCGGGACATGCAGGATGCGCTCACCTCCGCGGGCGTCGTGATTCTGGCCAGCCAGGCGCCCGTGGGCATCATCCCGGCAGTCATGCCGTTGACCCAGTTTTGCCAGCCGGAGAACCCGGCCGCGGTCTCAGGCTTCTGCAAGGAGGGGACGCCGGGCGCTATGGGCTACGCCTCGGTCAACATGCCCATCGATGACGACGGGTTCATTCGGCAGGCCAATCTCTTCCTGGCCGGCGACCCTCCCGCACTCAGCTACCCGTTGATGCTTGCGCAACAGTTCGCCGGCCAAAGCATCGAGCCCGGCAGCCGCACCCACGCCGTCTTTTTGGGGCACAGGATCCCCTACGCCAACTACGACTTGAAAACCTTCCTGATCGGATGCTGGGGGCGCGACCCGGCCACCCGGATCCCGGCGTGGAAGCTGCTGGCAGGTGAGGTTCCGCCACAGATATTCGCGGACAAGCTGGTCTTGATCGGTCAGACCAGTAGCGCTTCGAACGACACTCACTTCACGCCGCTGTTCCGCATGGCGGGTAAGGACGGGGTCCGCCTGAGAATGGGGGGAACTGCCATTCATGCAGCGGCAATCCGCACCCTGCTGGAGGGCCGCGCGGTGCACCCCGCTCCGCGCACTGTGTCCTTGCTCTCCATCCTGGCGATCTCCTCGGTGGCTGCGACCATGCTGCTCGCCTGCGACCTCAGCGTCGGACTGACCAGCCTGCTGGTGCTGATGGTGCTGGCCAATGGAGTGGTCTGGCTGCTCTACGTCAAATGGCGTTTCTGGCTGCCGCTGTTGCCCATGGAGACCGGCCTTATCCTGGCTGCTCCTTTCACGCTTGGCGTGCGCTACGTCGAGGAACGCCTACTCTCGCACGAGGCCAACACCCAGCGCGCCCAGTTGATGGGCCTCTTCTCCAGCTACGTCGACCCGGCAATTGCGGAGACCATCTGGCAGCGCCGCTCCGAGCTTTCGCTGGGCGGCGAGGAGCACACCGCGACCGTAATGTTCACCGATATTCGCGGATTCACGGCGTTGAGCAGCAATCAGCCCCCGGCCATCGTCCTTGGTTGGCTCAACCAATATGTAGTTGCCATGGACGAGGTCATCCGCGCGCATGGCGGCTTCCTCAACAAGTTCATCGGCGATGGGTTGATGATCGTCTTCGGTCTACCGCTCGGCCACGGACCGCGAGAGGACGCCCGGCGCGCCCTCGAAGCCTCTCTGGCGATGCTCGCGCGTGTCGACCAGTTGAATACGGAGCGGAGCGCCCATCCAGAGTTCCCCCACCTGCGTATAGGAATTGGGATCCACACCGGCTCGCTGGTCGCCGGAAGCATTGGTTCAGCAAACCGGCAGGAGTACTCAGTCATTGGGGAGACCGTCAATCTGGCCTCGCGCCTTGAAAGCTTGAATAAAACATTTGGGACGCAGATACTGATGACGGCCGCGACCGCGCATCTGGTGGCTGACCTCTTCCCCGGTATCGAGTCCCTTGGCGAAGCCAAGGTTGCAGGGCTGCAGGACTCGGTATCGGTTTATACGTTGCGAGTCGCCGCAGGGGCCGGGCAGGAAATCATCATTCCAGGAGAAAAGAGATGAATGTCCAGTCGGCAAACCGTCATCGTCCTACGCCTGCGCTGCTGTCCCTGGGCTTCATCCTCGGTTCAGCCCTGCTGATCCCGTGCATGGTGAGCCAGACCTCCGCGCCGCCTCCACCGCCTCCGCCGCCCCAGAAGCCTCCAACCCGGGTTCGAACCAAGCTTGACGGCTTCGATCTGTCAGCGAAGTCCGGTAAGAGCCCCAACCAGGTTGGAGGAGCTTCGCGCGACATCGGTACCCCGAAGCTGTTTGCTCCAGACTCCGGCAAGTCCTTCACCACCACCCCACACTTTCAATGGGCCGCGGCTGAGGCGGATGCGAAGGTCACCTTCCGACTCAGCACCGCGGAGGGAAAGACCATCTACGAAACCACCAGCACCGCCGGCCAGCTCGCATATCCGGACGATGCTCCTGCGTTGACCCCGGGCAGCACCTATCGGTGGACCGTCATCCCCGAAAACGACATCCTCGGCGGAGCGCCCGCGCCGGTCAGCTTCCTGATCGTCTCGGGCGCCGAGCGCGATCAGATCGTGAATGAGCTGAAGTCGGCGAACGACCGGTCCAGGGTCGACGTCTTTGTAAAACATCGCCTTTGGTACGACGCCATCCAGGGCTACTCCGATCTGATCGATCGCATGCCCAACGATAAGAGCGCACGCGCCGGCCGGGCGGAGGTCTACGACCAGCTTCCGGTGACCGCGAGTCTTGCCGACGCCGACTGGCGTATGGCCCAGTAGGCTCCGTTCATGAAGTCAAGCAGCGACCCTGCCGTCTCGCCCTTTCACCTGCGCTTCTGGGGTGTGCGCGGCTCTGTCCCCACGCCGTCGCCAGGCTACCTCGGCATCGGCGGCAACACCCCCTGCATGCAGGTCGTGTGCAACGACGATACCTCCGGTCAATCGGGGGAGTTGTTCATCTTCGATGCGGGAACCGGTATCAGGGCGCTGGGCGCAGAGATCGCCGCCCGGCCCCAGGCACCCGCGGCAATCCACATTTTCTTGACCCACTTCCACTGGGACCATCTCCAGGGGCTGCCTTACTTCCCACCACTCTTTTCGCCGGCAACCCATCTGGTCTTCCATTCCGCGCATCCGCCGGAGAGGCTCCGCGCCGTGCTGGCCGCACAGATGGAGGCCCCCTACTTCCCGGTCTCCTTCAATCAGGTCGCAGCCACCATGGAGTTTCGACAGATCGGCTCCGTGCCGCAGGGGTTCGGTTCGCTTACGGTCGAGGCTTTCAAGCTGCATCATCCGCAGGGCTCGGTCGGCTATCGCATCGTGCATCCCGGCAAGATCGCTGTCTACGCAACCGACCATGAGCACGGCGACTCCGCGAGCGACGACGGTCTGATCGCTATGTCGCGGGGCGCCGACGTGCTCGTCTACGACGCCCAGTACACGCCGGTCGAGTATGAAAGCCGTCACGGCTGGGGCCACAGTACCTGGCAGGAGGGGATCCGCATCGCGAAACAAGCTGGCGCGAAGCAACTTGTGTTGTTCCATCACGATCCCGATCGCGACGACGAAGCCGTCCGCCGCATCGAGCAGGAGGCACGCCAGCAGTTTTCTGCGACCATGGCGGCCTATGAGGGCCTGCTGCTGTAAGGTTGCCAAATTCAAATCTGTCTTAGCCATTGAGGCGCGGCGGAGCCACTCTATCCGCCGTTGCCACACCTTGTCACCCTATTCGCTCTTCGCCCTATCCGGATAGACGGTTCCAACTCCCCTGCGCATCGCAGAACAGAAGCCTTCCAATTGCCAACGGAATGCTGCAAGTTCGATGGATACCTGGAATCCTCGAGATTCCGCGTGTAGTCCTTGCGCATTCCGGAATGCGGAATATAGAATCCTGACACTTTTGAGTGATCCTATGTCAGCGCTGAAGCACACCATAAACCCCTCCTCCGACGCCACCTCTCTATCTCCGGCAAAAGCCGAAAACCGGCGCGGGGACCGCAATGAGTCGCAGACGGTTCTGCGTGCCTGCGAGGTGCTGAGAACATTTCGTTCGCTTGGCGAAGAATTGAGCCTAACCGACGTCATCGAACGGACAGCCCTGCCGAAGACCACTGTCTTCCGCCTGCTGCGCAGTCTGATCCACGGCGGACTGCTCGAGCGCACCAGTTCAGGTGTCTATCGCAATCGCTTTGGCCCGGTGACAGCAAGGCCGTTGCGGATCGGGTTTGCGGTGCAGGGCGACTCCGAATTCTGCCATACAGTGACGCAAAGCGTAAAGACGGCGGCTGCTCGAGAACATATTCACTTGATCACCGTCAACAATCGATACTCGGCGCGCGAGGCGCTGCGCAACGCCGATCTGCTTATCAAAGAGGGCGTCGACCTGGTGCTTGAATATCAGACGTATGAGCGTGTGGCGCCGGTCATCGCCTCCAAGTTTCTTGAGGCGAATACTCCGGTGATTGCCATTGAAATTCCGCATCCGGGCGCCACGTATTTTGGCGCAAACAACTACAAGGCCGGCCTGATCGGCGGCAAGGCGCTGGGCCGCTGGGCGAGAGAGCATTGGGACGGGAAGGTAGATCAACTGGTAGTGCTTGAGTTGCCAATTGCCGGTTCTCTACTGGAACTTCGCATTACCGGCTTGGTCGACGGACTCCGGGCTGAGCTGCCTGCTATCGCCGATGTGCCGATTGCACACCTGAATGGGAGAGGCGACTTCGAGCAGGTATTCGAGATCATCCGCCAACATCTTCGGCGTGTGCGGGCCCGGCGCACCCTGATTGGGACGGTGAACGATATCTGCGCACTCGCTGCTCTGCGTGCCTTCGAGGAGGCGGGTGCGAGTGAGAAATGTGCTGTCGTCGGACAGAATGCGATTCGAGAGACTCGCAACGAACTGCGCCGTCCGGGCACGCGATTGATCGGGACGGTTGCTTACTTTCCCGAGCGCTATGGTGACGAAATCATTCCTTTGGCGATAGGGATGTTGCAGAAAAGATCGGTTCCATCGACTGTCTTCGTGAAACATCAGCTCATCACTTCAAGAAACGTGGATCTTGTCTACCCGCTCGATGACCGTCCAGATGTGAAGATTGGATTCGCGAGCGAGAACGTCCCTACGGCAGTCAATCCGGTGCATGCGCGATGATTATGAAGCGAGCTTCATGTTCGTCCGGCCACAGTTGCGGGGCAGGCTCATGCGCCTGAGCCGTCGGTCGTTCGTCAAGGCGGCTGCTGCGTTTGCGGCGTCGCCGCCGCTTACGGCGATTCCTCTTTCCGATCTACGTGAGCCTCTGCGACAGTTTGAGTACGCGGATGTTCAACTGACGGGCGGACCCCTCGCGGCACAGTATGATGCGCTTCATGCACACTATCTAGCACTGTCGAGCGATCGATTGCTGAAGGTCTATCGTCAGCGCGCAGGCCTTCCGGCTCCGGGCAGCGATATGGGAGGCTGGTACGACCTGGATGGATTTGTTCCGGGCCATTCTCTGGGGCAATACATCTCCGGATTAGCTCGATTCGGGGCATGCACAGGAGATAACGCCTGTCGCCAGAAAGTGCACGATCTTGTAGATGGATTGGCGGCCACTCTGGGGCCGGACAACCAATCCATTCTGCGGCCGAGGACAAATCCCTGGATCTGCTACACGCTGGACAAGCACTTTGCAGGGCTCATCGATGCTGCAAGGCTTATCAAGCTATCCGAGGCAAATGAAATCCTCAATCGAGTTCTGGCCGGCGCGGAACGGCTTCTTCCTGCGCAGGGCCGCGACCGCATTGGCAAGAAAGACCCTCCCTACGATGAGACGTACGTGATGCCGGAGAACCTGTTTCTTGCCGCCGAGATTACCGGCAACCCACGGTTTCGCGATCTGGCTGAGCGTTATCTTCTGGACAAGGAGTTGTTCGATCCGCTGGCGCACGGAAGCGATCCATTTCCCGGCCAACATGCTTACTCGCATGTGATTGCCCTCAGCTCGGCAGCAAAGGCATGGCTGGCGCTGGGTGAGCCGAAATACAAAGACGCGATGCGCCGCGCCTTCACCCTGCTAACCACGCAGCAGCAGTTTGCGTCCGGCGGTTGGGGCCCGAACGAGACGTTTATTACGCCCCACAAGGGTCAGCTTTACGACTCGCTCTTCGCCACGGTGGATCACTTTGAAACGCCGTGCGGAGCTTACGCGGCGACCAAACTTGCGCGCTACCTGATTCGCTTCACAGAGGCGCCCAAGGACACGCTGCATGCGGACAACCTGGAGCGCGTTCTTTTCAACACGATTCTCGCGGTGAAGCCGCCCGACGCAGACGGCGACTACCCCTACTACTCCACTTATTCGGGTGACGCCGAGAAGGTGTTTTACCCGAAGAAGTGGCCGTGTTGTTCGGGCACACTGGCCCAGACCGTTGCTGACTATCCATTGAACCTGTATTTCAAGTCTGCCCACGGGCTTTACGTCAATCTGTACGTACCGTCGCGGTTGAGATTCACACACGCGGGGCGAGCGATTGAACTGACGCAGGAGACGCAATATCCGGCTGAAGACAGTTCTACAATTACCTTGCGGTTTGCGGGCGAAGTGACGTTCACAGTGTACCTGCGGGTTCCTTCGTGGCTCACGCAGCAGGCTACGCTACGGCTGAACGGCGGGTCGCAGTCAATCGCAATGCAGCCCGGGACGTATGCTGCGATTCGCCGAACGTGGCGTGCGGGCGACCGCATCGAGCTCACACTGCCGCAGGATTTCCGCACCGAGCCGATCGACGATTTGCATCCGGAGACTGTCGCTTTGATGCGTGGGCCTATGCAGTATGTTGCGTTGAACCCTCCGGACCAGTTCGACCGCGACCGTCTTCGACTACCCTCAGGCCTCAAGCAACTTACCTTGCAATCCTTCGCGGAGAACTACGCAGGCAAACAAGTCACTTTCCTCCCGCTCCATCAGGTGCAGAACGAGATCTATTCCAGCTACTTCACCAAAGCCTGACGCAGTAGCGCACCACTGCAATTGAGAGAACAAGACCGACCGAATCTACTAAACTCAGATCGATCGTTCTATTGTGACCGCTGCAGTTCCACGGTCAGTTCGTGAAATATTGAAAGGTCCTCTTGTTATACCGCGGATTTGCACTGTTACTCGTTTTTGCGTTCGGATGCGCCTCCGCGCAAAAGCCGCCTGCGGCGATGCAGCCCCTGCGACTTGGCGCGGCATGGTACCCCGAACAATGGCCCGAGTCGCAGTGGGAGTCGGACCTTCAACTGATGCAGGACGCGCATATGAATGTGGTGCGCATCGGCGAGTTCGCCTGGTCAACACTAGAGCCCTCTGAGGGGCACTACGAACTCGATTGGATGGCGCGCGCGATTGCCCTTGCAGCGAAGCATCACATTGCGGTCGTCATCGGCACGCCTACGGACGCGCCACCCGCGTGGCTCACTGCGAAGTATCCCGATACGCTGGGTATGAACGCCGACGGCCGGTTGCGCGAGCACGGCAGCCGCCGCCAGTTCAACTATGCCAGCCCACGCTATCGCCGACTTTGCGCCTCGATCGTCACGCAGCTTGCCCGGCGCTTTGGCCACAATCCCAACGTCGTCGGGTGGCAGATCGGCAATGAGTACACAGACGAATCCTTCGATCCGGCAACACGAGCGCTCTTTCAGCAGTTTCTGCGTGAGAAATACAAGACGTTGGAAGACCTGAATCGGCAGTGGAGCACGGCGTACTGGTCACAGACGTATTCGGCGTGGTCACAGATCCCGATGGAAAACACAGGCGGCAATCCGGGACTGCTGCTGGACCACAAGCATTTTGTAACCACGACCTGGCGCAGCTTCCAGCGCGTGCAGATCGATGCGCTGCGTCCGCTGATCCTGCCGACGCAGTTTATTACGACGAATATCGGCGGCCTGGGCTGGTCGGATAATTGGGATCATTACGCGATAACGGCCGACCTTGACATCGCGAGTTGGGATGACTACGTGGGCGAGGGACACCTGGACGCGGCAAAGAACGCGATGCTCAACGACTTTGCGCGCGGCTGGAAGCGGCAGAACTTCTGGGTGATGGAGACGGAGCCCGGCAGCGTCAATTGGGCGCCGATTAACAATGCACTGTGGCCGGGCGAGACGCGCGCGTTGGCTTGGCAGACGATCGGCCATGGGGCCGACGCCGTTCTGTACTGGCAGTGGCGCGCCGCGCTGAATGGGCAGGAACAGTACCACGGCGCAATCGTCGGGCCAGATGGGAAGCCGCTGCCGATCTATGCGGAGATCGCCCAGCTTGGGCATGATCTGGAGCTAACGCGCGACGCGCTGGCAGGGACCTCGCCGCGTGCGGAGATTGCAATCCTGCACGATTATGATTCGCGCTGGGCAATTGACTTTCAACCGCATACGAAAGACTACGACCAGGAGCAGGTGTTGCTGCGGTTTTATGCACCGCTTCAACGCATCGCCCAGTCTTACGGGCAAGCCGTCGATATCGTCGATCCCAGCACGGCCCCGCTCGATAAGTACAAGTTGCTGGTCGCACCTTCGCTCAACGTCATTGATGACGCGCTCGCCGCAAGGTTCCTCGTATACGTCCAGCAGGGAGGGCATCTGCTGCTCGGTCCGCGCTCCGGAATGAAAGACGAGTTCAATTCGCTAAATCAGCAACGTCAGCCGGGGCCGCTAGTCGAGGCGCTCGGCGGCCGCGTGGAGCAGTACTATGCACTCGACGCGCCGGTGGTTGTGAAGCTGGAACATCCGCCGTCTCCGGTCGCCATGGCCGGATGCACCTTCACCACAGCGACCGGTGCGTCCAGTGCGTCCGACTGCGGCCCGTTCGACGAATTGGTCAATCCGACGCATGCCAACGCCACCATCTGGGCCGAGGCTCTCACCGCGTCGGCTCGCGACGCCCGAGTCGTCCTTCGTTACGATCACGATGCAGGCTGGCTCGCCGACCAGCCGGCGATGATCGCGCGCGTGGTGGGAGTTGGGAGCATTGCCTATTTGGGCACTCTGCCGGATGCTGCGCTGATGAGCACGCTGCTGAACGACGCTGTGCGCGATGCGCATGTGGCCGCCTCAGCAAGCGGGTCGAATGCCGTCGGGATCAACGTCGAGATCTGCGAGCGCTCGGTTGGTTCCGGCGCAGACGCGCGCCGCGTGGTCATCGTCATCAACCACAATGTGCAAGGGAAATGGATCACGCTGGCCGGCCACCTGAGGGACCTCCTCCCCGGCGTCGATCCAAGCTACAGGCAGGACGCGCACGGGCAGCCCATTACGCAATTCACCCTCGATACGCAAGGCGTCGCCGTGCTGGTTCCTTTCTCTGAGCAGGAGCCACCAGAGAGATGATCACGCGTAGACACTTCCTGGGCACAGGCCTGCAGACCGCGGTTCTGGCGGCTACGGGGCCGCTTGCGTACGCAGGCACCGATGCCATCGCCGACTACCGCACGCCGTGCAAGTATCCGGAGTTGATTTTGAAAGCAACAGGGAACAAGCAGGACTTCGACGGACTCAGCGTGGACGATCCCATCGTCCTTCGCGCTGATGGAAACTTCTACATGCTTTACATCGGATACGACGGGACGGGGTACCAGACCGGACTGGCCTCTTCGACTGATCTTGTTCATTGGACGCGCACTGCCCTGGTCGGTCCTCGCGACCCCGAGTCGCGGTTTACGAAGTACAACCTGGCCATCAGCTCCATCCTGCGCGACAAGAACTTGCATGGCGGGGGCGAAGCGATCAAAGTCGACGGGAAGTATCTTGCTGCCTGGAACGCCTATCCCTCCGCCGGATATGAGGAAGGTGCGGCGGTCATCGGACTCGCGACTTCGCGTGACTTGATGCATTGGACGCTCACGGACCCCATACTCAATCCGGCCAACGGCGCGTCCTGGGAACATGGCGGGCTATACCGCCCCGACCTCCTGCTCGATCGCGGAACCTACTATCTCTACTACAACGCGAAGACGGATGCGCTGCCGAAGCCGGAGGGAGGCGGGTGGCACGAGCAGACTGGCGTGGCCACAAGTACCGATCTCAAAAAGTGGACTCGCTACAGCGGTAATCCCATTCTGCGAAACGGCGTGCGAGGTTCTGCAACCTATCCGGTTACGAATCCGATTCACGATCAATCGCCGCCCACGATCGATGCTCGCGATAGCCGCTTCGCTTCGAATCCATATGTCGTGAAGAACGGTCGCCGATACGCAATGTTCTACTTTGGCTATGGGTATGAACGCCCAGGCCGCGCGTGCGAGATGCTTGCACTGGGAGACGACTGCTTCCACTTCACCAAGGTGCCGGAGATACTGGTCGACGTTGGTCCGCCGGGCTCGATCGACGAGACCTTCGCGCACAAGCCCTCGATGATCTATCACGACGGAGTGCTCTACCACTTTTATTGCGCCGTGTCGGGCAAGTATCCGAATGAAGTCCGCGGCATCGCAGTTGCCCGGTCGAGACCATGGTAGGCCTATCCAACTGCCGCACTCTCTGCTATGGTGTCGCGGTGAAGTGTCTTCTGATTGCGACCGCAGTTGTATTGCTCGCGCTTCCGCTCGGCGGTCAGTCCACGTTGCCGCAGGATTATTCGGCGAACATAGCCAAGCAGGTCGCAAAGGTGCGCGCAGAGACTGTGCCGGCGAACCGCGCCGTCCCGTTTCACGCAACCTGGGACTCGCTCGCCCAATACCGCGCGCCTGATTGGTTTCGCGACGCCAAGTTTGGCATCTTTCTGCATTGGGGGGTTTACTCCGTTCCTGCGTTTGGCAACGAGTGGTACTCGCGCAACATGTATGTGCCCGGCAACAAGGCGTACGACCACCACATCGCAACCTATGGCCCGCAGACAACCTTCGGCTATAAGGATTTCATTCCCATGTTTCGCGGGGAGCACTTTGACCCCGCCGCCTGGGTCGACCTCTTCGTCCGCGCGGGCGCACGTTACGTTGTCCCCGTTGCCGAGCACTGCGACGGCTTCGCGATGTACGCTTCCGACATAACTCCATGGAACGCTGTCGCGATGGGACCGCGACGCGACGTTATTGGCGAGTTGGCCGCGGCTACTCGTATCCGGGGCCTCCACTTCGGCGTCTCCTCACACACGGCTGAACACTGGTGGTGGTACGGCGAAGGCCGCTCATTTCCGTCCGATGTGCGCGACCAGACGCCTGCCACGGCGATGCTCTATGGACCGGCCGCGTCCATGAATCTGCCTGGCTCCGACGGCTCCACGGATGATTCCAAGGAACCCGATCCGTCGCATCTCGAACGCTGGTTGCCGCCCGACCAGAAATGGCTGGACAATTGGCTGGCACGCTCGACCGAGTTGGTCGATAAATATCATCCGGACTTTTTCTATTTCGACTGGTGGATCGGGCAGGCAGCCTACAAGCCCACCCTGCGCGAGTTCGCGGCATACTACTACGATGATTCGGCAAAACGGAATAGGCAGCCGGTTCTCACTTACAAAGAAGAGTCGATGCCAGCCAACGCCGCGACGCTCGACATAGAGCGCGGAAAACTGGATACTCTGCGCCTGCTCCCGTGGCAAACCGACACGTCCATCTCGATCCACTCCTGGGGTTATGTCGAAAACGACGAGTATCGAACCGCGCAATCGCTAATCCACGAGCTAGTCGACACGGTCTCGAAGAACGGCAATCTGCTGCTCAATGTCGGTCCAAAATCTGACGGCACCATTCCTGACGAGGCCCGAACCGTCCTCCTGGAGATGGGCGACTGGCTCAGGGCTAACGGAGAAGCCATTTATGGTTCCCGGCCCTTCGCTGTGTACGGCGAAGGACCGACCAAGGAACCCAGGAACTCCACCGAAAAGAACTCCGACATTCAGGCTTATACGGCGCAGGACATTCGTTTCACGACATCTCACGACGGCAAGACGCTGTATGCGGTTGCTCTCGGCTGGCCGCCCACTGATTCGTTGGTAGTCCATACGCTTTTTCGAGCCAACCCCTATTTAGCCGGACCGGTGTGTTCCGTGGAGTTGATTGGCTCCGACGCTGACATTCCCTTCACGCAGCAGGTCGATGGACTTCATCTCGTCCTTCCCCCGTCGCCACCACCGGGTGGCATCGCATTCGTCTTCCGAATTGCCACACAATGCGGTCATGCTTCTCGTCGCTGACGTGTTTCCCTCAAATACTGAGAGGCCTTTGCGTCCTGATCAGAAGGATCACTTGCTGCCGTTAATGGTTACGCCGGGACCGCGGTTGATGGCATCGCCCCTCGCAGGAGCGATGACGACAGCCTGCTCAGTAAGCTGAGCGTTCTGGATGACCATGCCGGTTGCGGCGGAGATGCTGACGTTCCTGAGAACAAGGTTCTTGATTGGGCTCTCGGGGAGGCCCATGATGACGGCGGCGCGTGTGGCACCGCTCGCGGTGAGGTTTTCAATGGTGATGTCGTGGAGCTTCGGCGTATGTTCGGTGACCGGCTGGCCGGAATCATCCTTGACCATGCCGGTGTAGTAGGCGGTGATCTCGATGGGCGTTTCGACACCGTCCATCTTGATGTCGCGATAGGTGAAATTGCCGATGTCGTTACCACGGCCGCGGGCGGACTTGATGCGGATGCCCTGGCGGGTCCCGGCGAACGTGACGCGTTCAACGGTGACGTTGCGGATGCCGCCCGCAGTTTCGCTGCCGATGGACAAGCCGTGGCCATTACGGAAGACGCAGTCGCGGATGACGATGTCGGAACTGGGCACGTCAGGATCGCCGCGCTCCACCAGGCCCGACTTGATGGCCACATTGTCGTCGCCGGTGTCGATGGTGGTGTGCTCGATCAGCACATGGCTCGTCGAGAACGGATCGATGCCGTCGGTGTTGGGCGCACCGCGGCCAGGGTTCAGGATGGTGACATTGCGGACAGTGAGGCCATCGCACCAGAATGTGGTGATGTTGTATTGCGGGGAGTTCTGGATGGTGACGCCCTCGATGAGAATCTGCGTCGAGTTGGTCAGATCGATCAGGAGCGGACGCGGCGCCTCGGGCTGGCCTTTGGGCGCGTTGGCTTTGGCGATCCACCATATCTTGCCGTTTCCGTCGATGGTGCCGGAGCCGGTAATGGAGATGCCCGTGACATGGTCGGCGTGGAGCAGGGAGACCCTGCGCCACGGCGCGTCAGCACGAATGGGATAGTCATCCATATCAGGAGATCCGAGGAGGGTCGCCCCTGCGTCGAGGGAGAGCTGAACATGGCTGCGAAGAGTGAGCGGGCCCGAGGCATAGGTGCCGGCGGTGAGGTGAACAATTCCGCCTACCCCCTGAGAACAGCGATCGATCGCCCGCTGAAGTGCAGCCGTATTTATGGTGTGGCCGTCGCCGATTGCACCCATCTTTGCGGCGTCGCATGTCGGCAGTTCGGCGCGAGCACACGGAGCAAGGAGAAGGAGAGGCAAGAGGATTCGCACAGGCTTTCCGATGGATGTTTTAAATTGTGCCAATTTGCTGTGCCTCGTTAGTTCAGAATCACCGACTGAAATAGGCTGTGCCTATACTAAAGCGCGCGCAAGAGGAGGGAAGCCGGAACCCCCTCTGGGCGTTTGATCGATGGCCATCATTCCGCCTGAGGTAAGGCACAGTCCGCTATGCGGAATGGTTGCGGTCTATTGTGACTCCGGTGGAGGCGAGTGCATCGGTCGCAGCCCATTCCGGAGCGAGAGAGGGCGGGCGAACTTGTGAAAGACATTGGCCGTGGCGGCTAATTGCCGGTGTCACCGTCCGAAACTGAAAATTAATGGACCTCAGTGCGGATTTTCGACCGATAGGTTTCGGAATGGCGTTGACAGTTCTCTGGGATTTTGACTACTTTCTTGGTCTGATAGAACGCCAATCCCCCTGAACTGGAGGTGCCGGTATGAAACGCATCGTCCTTATGGTCTTGCTGCTGGTCAGCATATCCGCCTTGGCCCAGGAATACAGAGCCACATTGACGGGAAGGGTGACCGACTCAGCAGGCGCGGTGATTCCCAAAGCCACCGTCACCGTTACCAGCGAGGAGACTGGTGCGATTTCAAAGACTCTCTCTGGTCCCGCCGGGTATTACACTGTCCCTTTTCTGCCGCCTGGGCTGTACGAGATTTCCGTCGATGTGACCGGTTTTAAGCCGTACCTGCACAAAGGTGTGGAATTGCTGACGCAACAGACCGTCACCGAAGACGTTGCGCTCGCGATTGGCAGTACAACGGAGACGGTCACGGTCACCACCGGGTCGCCGCTGATCGATGTCGCGACTTCCTCGACCGGACAGGTGCTCACATCTGAGGAAGTCAGCGATCTGCCCAGCAACGGTCGCAGCCCGCTCGGATTCGCGCGTGATGCTTACGGTGCGATTCCCAAGATGAAGCATGCTACGGCGGCGGGTACGCCGTTCGACAATTCCACCGTATATGACTTCTCCCTTGGCGGAGGCCTTTCCGCCTCGAATGAATACCTGCTCAATGGCGTTCCGAACATGAGCGACAGCAGCCGTCTGGTCGCCTTCAGTCCCTTTATGGACGCGGTCAACACGATCAGTGTCGACGAATTCAACGCCAACGCATCCACTGGCGACACCTCGGGTGGCACAGTGGATATCACCACGAAGAGCGGAACCAATCAGTTTCACGGATCGGCGTCGGAGTTCTATCAGGGATCTACGGTGGGAGGAGCAAAGCAATTCCTCAATACGGCAGTCAGCAATACCCATTACAACCAGTACGGCGCCACCGTTGGCGGTCCGTTCTGGATTCCCAAGGTCTTCGACCTCCGCAACAAACTCTTCTTCTTTTATGCGTATGAGGGCTATGTCGGTGAGACGCCGCCGACCACGACGGTCAACGAGGTGCCCACCTGCGCCGAACGCGGTCAGACCACCGGGAGCGACGGCTTCTGCGCCGATAATCCTGTCGGGACCCCCGACTACCCTGACTTCTCGGCGCTGCTGAATATCAGTTCCAGCTATCAACTCTATGATCCCTATTCCTCGACCGGATCGGGCACGACAAGCTTTCAGCGCGCAATGATTCCGGGGAACAAGTTTGCCAACGCTATAAATGCCACTGGCGGAACTGGAATTGCGCTCGACCCAATTGCGCGGGCCATGCTGGCCTATGTGCCGGCACCCAATGCAACTACAGGGGTAGGCGCGGATGGAGAGGACAACTACTCCACTCTGTCGCCCAACCCCGCCAACTACGGGTCTCAGATGGGACGGCTGGATTACAACATCAGCGGCTCAAACAAGATCTTCGGCGAGGCACACCGCAGCAAATACCTCACCTCGGGCAGCGATTATTTCCACGATCTTGCCTCCGGCACTCTTTCGGACGTCATCTATGCCGGCGGCCTCATCGACGACATCGAGACCTTCGGCCCCACGCTTAGCCTGGACACTCGCCTGGGCATGAGCCGCTACACGACGGTTGCGTCAGAGAAGAGCGCCGGCTTCAATCCCAGCAGTCTCGGCTTTCCCGCCTACATTGCCGGCAACTCGACTGCGCTGGCGCTTCCGGTCATCAAATTCACCGATGCGACCAGCCCACTATCGATTGGCTCTACCCCAGGTACGTCAGAGGACCAGGATACGATCCAGTTCTTCAGTATGCTTTCCAAGGTCCACGGACATCACACCTATAAGGCCGGCCTTGACATCCGAGCGCAAAAGCAGTCGAATCTCTCTCCGGGTTCCGCCGACGGCACGTTCACCTTCGCCAATGTAAGTACTAACAATCCGGTATCTGAAGTCAACATTGTGAATTCCAGCAACACCGGCAAAGCCACGCCGGCACCCTTTGGCAGCGCATTCGCGCTCTTTGATTTGGGCATTCCCACGAGTGGTAGCGAAGGGATCGCGATTCCCTACCAGTACAACAACTGGTACAGCGCATATTTTGTTCAGGATGACTGGAAGGCGGCTTCCAACCTTACCGTTAGCCTGGGTCTCCGCCTGGAGCATGAAACTCCTGAGAACGAGAGCGGCAACCGCATCGTAGCCGGATGGAATCCGAATACGACCAACGCGATCACTTCGGCAGCAGAGGCTGCTTACGCCACGAACTATGCTGCAGCCGCCGGCGCTCCCGATTTGCCGGCATCGATCTCTCCAACCGGAGGGGCCATTTACGCTACGTCATCGCACCGGAGCGCGTATTCCACGGCAGTGCTGTACATTAGCCCGCGACTCGGCATCTCGTGGGCGCCGGAGGCATTGCACGAGAAGACTGTCATCCGCTTCGGAATTGGGATCTACAACAACCCATTCAGCGATTATGTAAACGCTGGAAACTCTGGGCAAAGCTATGGCTTCACTGCATCCTCGTCCGTGATTCAGAATGGCACTCTTCTGTCCAACACGCAGGCTCCATAGACCATGTTGGATGATCCTTTCCCGGTTTGCACGTCCTGCGCAATTCCCGCCAATCCCATCCTGCAACCACAGGGCAACCTCTACGGGATCAATCAAAACCTGGGCGCAGCGATGGCCTTCACCTCTCCGGTCAAGGTCCCCTATACGGAACGTGTCAGCTTCGATATCCAACACCAGTTTGGCCAGAACTGGATGTTGGAAGCCGGATACATCATGGCCCACGGCGTCCACCTTTCGTACAACAACGCCATCAGTGCTGTACCGGTGCTGCCGTACCTTAGCCGGAGTCCGTTCCTGGATAACACTACAACCGCCAATCTGACCTCTACCGCAACGGGATTCGGAGTCGCCAATCCCTTCAAGGGACTGGGAGCGCCTTATACGAACGGAACCAGCAACCTGACCGCTTCCAAGATTTCCGCGACAGCAGCTCTCCAGGCCTATCCGGAGTACAGCAGTGTCACGGAAGACCTGATTCCCGGCGACAGTACCATCTTCAACGGCTTGAATATGCGTTTGCAAAAGCGCATGTCCAATGGGTTGGACCTCAACGTCAATTCGACCTATTCCAAGCTATTGCAGGCGCAACAACTGAATGCGGGCGGCCCTCTCATCTACCAGGAGGTCAGTGCAGACTTCCCGTGGAAGCTCAGTGTCACCGCGATTTATCAACTGCCTTTTGGACAGGGCAGACGATGGATGAATAATTCCCGCATACTGGATGAGGCAATTGGCGGCTGGCAAGTTAGTACGATCTACGGATTCCTGATCGGCGCGCCGATCTCGTGGGGCAACGCGGTGTACCAGGGCAATGGGTCATGGAAGGATTTCCATAACGATCCACACAATTACAATACGAACCACGGCGGCTTCAACATTGCCACGATTTTGAATGTCAACACAAATACAACAGCGACATACAATCTTGAGGCGCCGAATGGCCAAAACTACCGCACCTTCCCGCTGAACTTGCTGCGGCAGGACCACGAGAACAACTTTGACTTCTCTGCCATGAAGAACTTTCATGTCTATGAGACCGCGTTGGTGCAGCTTCGCTTTGACGCATTCAATGGCTTCAATCACCCACAGTTTACGAGCGCCAATGTGTCTCCGAATTCGACTTCGTTTGGCAACATTACCAGCGTAGCGAGCGGTACCAGCCCGCGCCAGTTGCAGGGAGGGCTGCACCTCATCTTCTGATCGGGAGATGCAAACTTCGCCACCGGCCGTCGAGGTTCGTCCGATGGTCGGGTTGCCGGTTGCTCCTCGCTGGAGCCCTCCATCAGGTATGCCGCACGACATCCCAGCCGAGATAATTGTCGAGTCCTTCCATCACTGCTCCCGCGCAATGCACTCCCGTCATGGCCGCGTGATGTTCAAAACCGTTACGACAGATGTACCGCATCAACTCCGGTAGCCGTGGCACTTGAACGACGGCCTTGGTTCCGAAGGTATCAAGCGGATCGTCAGTAAACATGCCTTCCCCGACGTAGGCGCGAATTCTCCCGGAAAGGTCGTCCGTGCTTATCCGTCCGAAGGTCACCGGCCCCGCCGGCGTCCTTCCGGCGAGCGCGCCGACTGTGTTCGCCTCCCCGAGTACCGTTCCCAGGATCGGTGCTGTCCCGATTCGGATGTCCGGGAGGAAGTCTTTCGCCCAATTGCCGCAGTGGAAGAAGACGCATTTATTCGGATCCGAGCCGTAGTTGTTGTTCCAATCCACCAGCGCGCTAGGCCTGCCAGCGGCAATCTGCAGCGCGTACATGCTGACGACGCCGGCGATGTCCACCTCGCACGCGCTTGGCATCATGCGCTCACTCATCATGCTCATGATGGTGCAGACATTTACGCCGTAATTCTTCTGCATGCTGCTCCAACACTGGATCGCGGTAGCCGTCAGGCCGAGTTCTTCCATCCACGCGTCGATCACCACGGCAAACCTGGCCATGCGCACCATGCTCTCGTCGGGTGCTGCCGAGCTATCGGCATACGCGCGGATCGCGTCGATTCGCTCGGTCACGCGCCGGTCACCGGCGACGATCTCCGCCGCCCTCCCGAATACCTCAGAGAGGTCGAGGGTGTTGACGCTGATGCCCGCCGACTCCAACAGCTTTTCGCTGAAGCGCGTCGTATTAAATGCGTTGGGCCGCGCACCGACCGCACCGATCCTCACTCGCCGCAGCCCCTTTACCACGCGGCATACCGAGAGGAATTCAATCAGGTCATCCTTGAATCGCTCTGACTTGATCGCCACGGTGTGGTCCCTCGTCAGCGAGTACTTGAGTCCATACTGGCGGAGATTGTTGCACACCGAAATCTTGCCGCAGAATGAATCGCGCCGCCGATCCAGTCCAAACTGGTCCAGATCGTCCGGGCAAGCCTGAACAAGAATTGGGCATGTCAGCTCGCTCAGACGGAGCGCATCTGCCACCCCCTTTTCGTCGCCGAAGTTCGCCAGACATACCACCACGCCGTCGATTTGCTGCTTCGCCTCGCGGAGCAGTGTTCCGCACAGCACAGCATGCTGCCACGTCTCCACCGCGCCCAGCTTGGTCTGTTCAGGAGACAGTGCAACCACTCCCACCCCCATGCCAGCCAGCAACTCCAACATGTCGCGCCTCGCCTCGGCGACCAATCCATCGGGAAAGAAGTCCCGATTGCCAAATATCACTCCAAGCGTCATGCCATTTGCACCGAGCATAGCGTTCTCCTGCCCTTCCGATTCCGTCTACTTCTTCTTTTCGAAGTTCACATAGGTTTCCGCGTTTGTCTTGGTCACCAGTTCGCAGGGAATAACCTGTACCTCGGGCTTTCCAGTCGAGCCGGCTCTTAGAAATATATTCGCCTCGTCCATTGCCATTCTGGAGATCAGCACCGCCGGCTGCAAAGCCGTGGCCTGCATCTCGCCGGCCTCGATTGCCGCCACTGCATCCGGACTGCCGTCGAAGCCGACAATCGTGATGCCCTTCAACCCTGCCGACTTCACTGCGGCAACCGCGCCCAGTGCCATCGTATCGTTGCCGGCGATGATGCCGCGGATGTCGCCATGCGCCTGCAGGATGGTCTCGGTCTTGCTGAAAGCTTCCGCCTGACTCCAGTTGGCCGATTGGGCTGCCACCAACACCAAAGTTGGAAATCGATCCAGCACCGCATGGAAGCCCGCTGTCCGCACCTGTGCATTGGTGTCGCTCTCGCGTCCCAGCAACTCAGCATACTCGCTGTGCCCCGCAGTGCTTGCTCCCAGCGAATGCGCAAATTCGGCGGCCACAAGCCGGGCTCCCTGATCGTTATCGCTGACAATTTGCGCTTTGGCGATTCCTCGGGCAGTGATCTCACGGTCGATCAGGAATACGGCAATCCCCGCTCGCGTCGCTCTGCGAACCGCCGAGACAGATGCGTCTGTTCCGGCATTGTCAAGAATCAAAATCTTTGCATTACTCGCGATGGCCGAATCGACCAGGTTGTCCTGCCTGTAGGCATCGTCGTCGTGTGCATCCACCCGCACTCTGTATCCGAGCTCGACTGCGCGTGCAGCCGCCGCGTCGGCCTCTGCTTTGAAATATGGGTTGTCCTGGGATGGCACCACAATCGCCACCAGCGGACGAGTGTCCCGCGCGCGGCATCCTGCGAGCAACAGACCGGCGCAAGCGATGGCTAGGGTTGCCTTCACACCGCTTCCCTCAACCCACCTGTGTGGCTCGGCGCCGCGGCCATGCGCGATTGCAATCTGGTCTGCATCTGGTCAACGGTGACCGCAATCACGATCACGCCACCCTTAATTACAATTTGCCAAAACTCCGACACCCCAATCATCACCAGACCATCGGCTAACACCCCAATCACGAAAGCCCCGATGATCGAACCGCCGATCGAACCGCGACCGCCCATCAGAGAGGTTCCGCCAAGCACGACAGCAGCAATCGCGTTCAACTCGAACGTCTCTCCGGTGGCTGGATGCGCCGATTCAAGCTGCGATGCAATGATCAATCCCACCAGCCCCGCGCACAAACTGCAAAAGCAGTACGTCAGCAACTTCACCCGCTCCACCCGGATGCCGGCCAAGCGTGCCGCTCGCTCATTCCCGCCAACGGCGTATACATGCCTGCCAAACGGCGTGCGCTTTGCTACAACCACCGCTACTGCGGCAATCGCAACCATAAGCCAGACAGGCAAGGGAACACCCAACACAAAACTCTGACCGAGTATGCTGAAGCCCGTGCTGCCCCGCGTGGCCGTTTCGGCAAGATTGGGAAATGTCTTCCCCTGGGACAGAAGCAATGCCGCGCCCCGGGCGATGTACAGCGTTCCGAGCGTGGCGATGAACGGCGCCACCGCAAGTTGCGATACCAAGAGCCCATTCAGCAGCCCCACCGCAGCACTGACGAGCAGCGCGATTGCTATTGCTGCAACGGCTCCGGTGGTATGGCCGCCGATGCCTACCGTAAGCAGTCCTCCGGCCACCATTCCCGCCAGACCCGCCACGGATCCAACTGACAGATCGATTCCGCCGGCAAGAATGACGAAGGTCATTCCAACCGCAAGAATTGCACTGATCGCCACATGCTTTGCGAGGATGGAAAGATTATTTACGGTCAGAAAGCTAGGGCTCAGAATGGAGAACGCCACCAGTAGAATAGCGAGCACCAGCACCGCCCTCAACTTCAGCAGAAGCAGAACAGTCGCTGCGAACCTACTCTGATTTGGGACGCTCATCCTGCCGCCTCCAGCGTTGGGCATGCCGCGGCGAAGAGGGCGGCGTCGGTTGCTTCCGAGCGCAGGAACTCAGCGACAAAGCTCCCCTGAGTCAGCACCAGAATTCGGTCTGCAAGAACCCGAGCCTCTTCGATCTCCGATGTCGCGAACACAATTGTCAGGCCGCCAGAGGCAAGTGCGCGCAGCGTCCGGTAGATTTCGGCCTTTGCCCCGACGTCAACCCCCCGGGTTGGTTCATCCAGCAAGAGCACCCTTGGATTCCTCATGAGGCATCGCGCCAATACTACCTTCTGTTGATTCCCTCCGCTCAGCGTTGTCACCGGGAGTTCCAGATCGTGTGCCGTGATTTGCATCTGTCCCGCAACCTCTTGAACTCTGGCTGCCTCTGCGCTCCGCCGAACCCATCCACAGCGTGCGAAGGATCCAACTGAAGAGAGGCTTATGTTGCCGCTGATCGAAAGCTCCGGCACGAGGCCATCTCTTTGCCGATCCTCCGGAACCAGCGCGATTCCAGCGGCCAGAGCATCCCCCACCGACCGCACCGAGATTCTCTTTCCTCCCAACCGCACCTCTCCAGAGTCGATTCTCCGAAGTCCCGCAATCGCCTCCAGAAACTCTGTCCTCCCCGCTCCGAGCAGCCCATATATCCCTACGATCTCACCTGCTCGAACCTGAAGATTCAAGCCCTCCTTCGCAGACTGTCCGGCAAGGCCGGAGCGTAGCCCAGAGACTTCGAGCAACGATCGGTTATT
Source organism: uncultured Granulicella sp. (assembly GCA_964489045.1). Classification (GTDB taxonomy): domain Bacteria; phylum Acidobacteriota; class Terriglobia; order Terriglobales; family Acidobacteriaceae; genus Edaphobacter. The sequence continues at coordinate 54,581 of CAZAXI010000001.1, forward strand.
TGCGAATGCGGCCGAAGAGCCGTCAATGATCTCTCCATCGGTGTCCCGCCCACTCATCCGCTCGACAATCCACCGACGATCCACACTGCCACGAATGCCCTCGCCGACCACGCAGCCATCGCGCAGGACGGTGAAGAAATCTCCGAGGTGCAGTAGTTCGTTCAGCCGGTGCGAAATATATACGATTGCAACACCGCGCTGCTTCAGATCCTCGATTACGCGAAATAGGCTTGCTGATTCGGCTGCGCTCAAGGCGGAGGTAGGCTCGTCGAGAATTAAGACTTGGGCACCGCACACCAGGGACCGCGCCACCTCGACCACCTGACGGTTGCCGAGCGAGAGATCGCCGGCGGCGCACCGCATGTCGAGAGGCTTGCGCAACTCACGCAAAGCAGCGGCGCCGCGAGTCTCCTCTGCGTGGCGATCGACGAACAATACCGACTGAAGCAGCTCGCGTCCTGCGAAGATGTTCTCTGCCAGGTTGAGATTCTCCAACACTGCAAGATCCTGGTGCACAATTGCAATGCTGGCCGCGGCAGCATCTCGTGGGGAACGCATCTGCAGCTGTCTTCCATCCTTCCATATCTCGCCGGAGGTTGGTTGCTCGACTCCCGCAAGCAGACGCATGAGAGTTGATTTGCCGGCGCCGTTCTCCCCTATCAACACGTTGACTGCACCGCGCCGCACACGAAATGTGACATTTTCCAGCGCCGCTGTCGCACCATATCGCTTGGTCACGCCCCGCGACTCGAGCACGACATCATCTCCCCCAACGCGTGGGTCATTCATTTCCGCGCGCCTCCGGGAGGGCCCTGCAGACGAGCCCGAGCGACCGCTACGTGCCAACCCGCATACAACTGATCCATCTCGGTTGCCGGCCGGCATGGAGTGAAGGCCCGGGTCGCCTGCGGCAGGCGTTCAAGTTCAGCGGTCGATTTCCACCATCCCAGCGCCAATCCCCCAAACCACGCAGCGCCCAACGCAGACAGATCCTCGCATCCGGAGCGGAGCACCGGCTTCTGTAGGACGTCTGCCTGGAACTGCATCAGGCTCGCGTTCCGCGTTGCCGCGCCATCCACACACAGTGCCGGCAGATCGCACGCAGCGGCAGACGACATCGCATCGAACACGTCGCGAACCTGATATGCGATCGCCTCGACGGCGGCTCGCGCAAGATGTGCCGCGCAGCTGGTTCGGGTGAGACCGCCGATCATCCCTTTGGCATTTCCGTCCCAATAGGGAGCGCCCAGTCCACTCATCGCAGGTACAAAGTAGACGCCCTCGCTGCTCGCCACTGACTCCGCCAGCTTGACTGCTCCTGCAACCGGCTCATGCATACCGAGGAATTCGCCGACCCACGCCACGCCCGCCCCGGTCATCGCGATGTTTCCTTCGAGCGCGTATTGACTTACGCCACCGAGCGACCAGGCAATCGTGGTTGCGACCTGGCGCTGTGCGTCTTTGAGGCCGTGCAGCAAGGTCATCAGCGACGAACCGGTCCCGTAGGTTGCCTTGACCGTGCCTGGGGCATACGATCCATGTCCGGCCATGGCGGCGTGCGAATCCCCCATTGCGCTCACAATCGGAACGCCCTCCAGTCCCTCCACGCAGGCACATTCGCCAAAGATACAACTGGAATCGCGGACCGTCGGTAATGCACTTCGGGGGACACCGAAGATCTCCAGCAAGTTTTCATCCCAGTCGCACCTGGCTAGATTTAGCAACTGGGTTCGCGAGGCATTGCTGGCGTCGCACGCATGAACCGCTCCGCAGGTAAGTTTGGAGATCAGCCAACTGTCGACTGTTCCGAAGCATACTTGCCCTGCATCCGCTTTTGCGCGAAGGCCGGGTATATTCTCCAACAACCAACTGATCTTGCTCGCAGAAAAGAGCGTGTCGATTCCTAGTCCCGTGCGCGCGAGCAGTTCGGCTTCCAGACCTTCTGCGCGGAGTCTCTCGCAGATCGCCTCGGATCGTCGACATTGCCATACAACCGCCGGCGCCAGCGCCCTTCCGGTCTTGCGATCCCACACAACGACGGTCTCCCGCTGGTTCGAGATTGCGACCCCGTCAATCTTCACTCCGGGCGACAGACGAGTGCATTCCTCTACCGCTTGCGTTACACTTCGCCAAATCTCGTCGGGATTCTGCTCCACCCAATTCGAACGCGGCGTCGATATGTTCATACGCACGGAGGCGCGCGAACGCGGTTGGCCCTCGCGATCGACCAGGACAGCCTTGGTGTTGGTCGTGCCCTGATCGATCGCGAGAATCATACTCTGGCGACTCCATTGAGCAACTCGATCGCTGCTGTCTCGATCCCGTTCGCGGTCAGTCCAAAGTGGTCGAGCAGGAACTCCGCCGAGCCGGTTGGAGCGAAGACTCCGGGGACGCCAAGGATCTTCATTCTTGTCGGATGCTCGGTCGCGACTATCTCTGCAACCGCGCCGCCAAGCCCTCCGTATACGGACGCCTCTTCAACGGTAACGATGCCACGTGTCTCGCGAGCTGCCCGCACGATCGCCTCCCGATCGAATGGGGCCATGCTCGAAGCGTTGAGCACGCGCGCGGAGATGCCACGCTCGGCCAACTTCCCGGCGGCTTCAAGCGCGCGGCATACGAGAACTCCATTGGCCACCAGCGTCACGTCGGAGCCTTCCCGCAGGACCTTCGCGTATCCCGGCCGGAAGACGTACTTGTCGTCCAACAGGATAGGCACTGGCAATCGGCTGAGACGCAGGAAGACGGGACCTTGATGATCCCTCGCCCACAGCATGGCCGCCCGGGTTTCGATTGGATCTGCCGGCACAATCACGGTAAGGTTGGGAATCACCCGCGTCCAGGCGAGATCCTCGATGGAATGATGCGTCGGCCCGAGTTCGCCGTACGCCATGCCGCTCGACATCCCGCACAGTTTTACGTTGTTGCGTGCATACCCCAGATCGACCTTCACCTGCTCCATCGCACGCGCGGTGAGAAAGCAAGAGGCTCCGCAGACAAACGGAATCATGCCGCCGTTGGCCAACCCTGCGCCCACACCAACCATATTCTGCTCGGCGATGCCGACGTTCACAAACCGGTGAGGAAACCTGTTGCGGAATCCCTTTAGCTTCGTGGAATTCACGGAATCGTTGACAACTGCAGCGATCCGCTCGTCCGCACCCGCCATCTCCACAAGTGTCGAAGCAAAGACGTCGCGGCAATCGTGCAGGCCCGCCTCGATGGTTTCTTCGACACTCATCGCCATGCTCCCAGCAGTTCTTCCCGTGCTGCATCCAACTGTGCCTTGGTGGGAACGCCATGGTGCCATTCCGGCTTATTCTCCATAAAGGAAACGCCGCGTCCCTTCACGGTGTTCGCGATGACACACGTGGGCTTGCCGGCCTCCACTGGCCCTCCTCCGAGCACTTGTCGTAGCGCATCCTGATCGTGTCCGTCTACCTCAACTACGCTCCATCCGAAAGCCATCCACTTCTCTGGCAGCGGGTCCATTCGAATGGTCTTCTCGGTGAAATCGCCCTGCTGAATGCGGTTTCGGTCGACAATCAACATAAGGTTGTCCAGGCGATAGGTGGCGGCTGTCATTGCTGCCTCCCAGTTGCTGCCTTCCTGTAACTCGCCGTCGCCGGTCAGAACGAATACACGCCATAAAGAGCCCTGCATCTTAGCTGCGAGCGCGCACCCAACGGCAATCGGCAGTCCGTGTCCGAGCGGGCCTGTATTGGCCTCGACGCCGGGCACCTTGTTCCGATCCGGATGTCCGTTCAGCATCGATAGGGGGTCCATGAACGTGTCGAGCAATTCGGCAGAAATGAGCCCCGCCTGTGCCAGGGTGGCATACAACGAGGCCGAGCAGTGCCCCTTGCTCATAATGAAGCGGTCCCGATTTGTCCATTGCGGATTGGCGGCATCAAACCGCATCACCGCCAGATAGAGGGTCACCAGCACGTCGGCCGAAGAAAGGTCGCCACCTGGGTGCCCAACCTTCGCATGATGGACCATTTCGAGCGAACGCATCCGCACGACCGCGGCCGCCCACCGCAACCGTTCCTTTTCATTCTTCTCCGTGTCCGACCTGATCACACCGTCCCTTTGCTCAATCTGAGCACGCCATCGCGCCATGCTCGCTTCGCCTTGGCCCTGTTGTCAATCATGTTTACCAAGTCACGTGGCCTGCTCTGATGGTTGAAGATCGTGATTGTTTTATGAGCTTGTTGGTCCGCATCGTATCCCCAGCCCCTCCCATAAATTTGTGGCCAAGTAATCCCATATCCAAATACAGCAGGACGGCCGAAGTTAAGCTTATTCAGCATCGAATGACATCGTAAATGATTGACCCGAAGTACGATACCATTCAACGCAAACGCTCCCTTCCTGCAATTAGTTAGATGGCTACGAACTCCTGGATCTCCTCCAGGCTTTTGCCGCCGGTCTCGGGCACGGACGTCTTCACGAAAAAGAAGCCGGCGAGACAGACAATCCCATACGTGACAAACGTGCCGGATGAGCCAAGTACGCGGTTCATCCAGGGGAAGGTGTAGACGAGGATGAACGATGCGGCCCACAGCGCCGAAACAGCGGCCGAGACTCCGATGCCGCGGATGCGGTTGGGGAAGATTTCCGAGATGATGACCCAGGTGACCGGTGCAAGCGACATGGCGTAGCACGCGATAGCGCAGAGGGTGAAGATGAGCACGGGCAGCCCATGCAGATGGAGATGGTACGCGAGCGCGACCAGCAGGTGGGCCACCCCGACGCCGAGGCAGCCGAAGAGCATCAGCGAACGGCGGCCGATGCGATCGACCAGCATCATCGCGAGCAGCGTAAACAGCAGGTTGATCGTGCCGGTAATGACGATATTGAACAGGATGTCTCCGACTCCGTAGCCGGCATCGCGGTAGACCTCCTGGGCATAGTTGAAGAGAACGTTGATGCCGCTCCACTGCTGCAGGACGGCGAGTGTGATGCCAATCAGCAGCGGGCGGCGCAACGCGGGCGAAAGCAACTCCAGCACGCTGGCCTTGGCGAGTTGCGACTCGCTGGCGATGGACGCCTGGACTGCGAGGACTTCACGATCGGCGTAAGCGGTGTCGGCTAGCCGGGTAAGCACGCGCCGCGCAGCCGGTATGTGGCCACGGGCGATCAGCCAGCGAGGGCTTTCGGGCACCAGCAGCGCCGTGATCAGGAATACGGCGGAGGGAATCGCGACTGCTGTGAACATCCAGCGCCAGCCGTATTGCACGGCCCACGAATTCCACGCGAGCACGGCTGCGGTGTTGGATGCTCCACCGAAGACGGCTATGCGCCAGTCGACGATCTGCGCGAGCAGAATGCCCACGACAAGTGCGAGTTGGTTGAGGCTGACCAGGCGGCCGCGCCAGTGCGGCGGGCTGATCTCGGAGATGTAGATCGGCGAGACGTTAGATGCCAGGCCTATCGCGATACCGCCCGCGATGCGCCATACGATGAAGCTCGAAAACACATGCGCCCAGCCTGTGAGGATAGATGAAACCGCGAATAACACCGCCGAGGCGAGCAGAACCGGGCGGCGGCCGAAGCGGTCGCTGAAGGCTCCGGCGGCTGCCGATCCGAGCAGGCAGCCGACTAGCGCACAACTTGTCGCCCAACCAATCAGCTGGTCAGAGTTTGGCGCGGAAGTTAGGTGGAAGAAGACCTCGTAGAACGGCTTGGCGCCGCCAATGACGACCCAGTCATATCCAAAGAGCAGGCCGCCCAGCGCGGCGACAAACGCAATTACTCCTGTGTAGATGGGACGAAACGGAACGGGAACGACCGAGCGTGTGACAGATACGGGCAAGGGGACCGCCATTTAGTGCACTCCGTGCGCGGGTGGCGCGGCTTGCTGGATGAGTCGATGGAGAAGATCGGCGGCTCCCGTGTGGCTGGGGTCCAGGGTGAGCACTTCGCGGGTGAGAGCTTCCGCTGCTTCGTGCCGATGAAGTCCTAGCGCAGCCTGGGCGCGCAGGAAAAGCGATTGGATCCGATTGCGCAGCACGAGGTCCTCGTCAAAGAGAAGCATTGTGGGTAGTGATGTTGCAAAGTAGTCGACGACCGGACGCTGATGCTCAAGCGGCAGGGCAAACGCATGGATCTTGTGGAAGAGCGCTGTAGCGGCCTCACGTTCGCCGAGGGCGTCAAGGCAGGCGGCAACCCAGTAAGTGTTTGCGGAAATCTCCGCGACCGCCATTTGCTGGAAGTCAGCCAGGCTACGTGCACCACGCTGCCAGAGCCGGCGGGCTTCGGCAGCATCGCCATCAGCGGCCGTGGCCAGTCCGAGCCAGTAAAGCGGTTCGCTCTGACTGGCAAGCAGGTGATAGGACTCTCCCAGCGAGTGAGGTGGGTCGAGCGCAGCGCTAAGCAGGCCGCGGGCGCGCCGTGCCTCGCTGTGCGCAAGGGCATGTTGCGCAAGCAGAATACTGGCGCGAACGAACTGCGCAAGCACCAGGCCTTCCCCGCCCTCCCATGGTTGAAACTGCCGGCTGAGCAGTAGATTGAGCGCCTGCTGCGGCTGGCCCGTATGATTGAAAAGCGCGGCGAGTTCGACGGAGAGGTCGTCGCGCTGTGCGGGAAGACCGGGGTGGCGCATTAGTTCAGCGAGGCGTGTGGCGGGCGCAACGCCGGTGCGCTTCCAGAGTTGGTCACGTTCAAAGAGAAGACGCGGGCTGGCCGGGTCAGAGGCGAACGCGCGGTCGAAGGCCTTAAGCGCGGCATCGGTGTCGTGCTGGACATTGAAGTATGCGATGCCCAGGTTGCGTTGCGCTGCTACGCAAGCAGGATCAAGCGCGGCCGCTCGCTCCCACTCCACGATTGCCTTTGCATGACGCCGCCGATCATAGAGGAAATTGCCGAGGTAGAGCGGTGCGCGCGCGTCGCCCGGATTGGCAGCAATGGCCGCCTCGAGGACGAGCATCTCTTCGATGCGGTTGGGAAACACGTACGCAACGGGAAGCGCAGCGGCTTCGGCATAGGCCCGCCCACTGGCGTCGCGCTCACCAACTTCGCCGAGGAGCACAGCACGCGTGTAGTGACGCATAGCGGCAGCGCCGTCGTTTTCAGCGGCGAACGCGGGAGCATTCAGCACCTCAATGGCCTCTGCGAGCAGCCCGCAGCGCTCGTAGTCGTACGCGAGATCGAGGCGATCCTGGCCACTGCATGGCAGCGCGCCCGAACGCAGATGGCGACTCCACGCATGCAATGGATCGAGTTGCAGCGCTCCGGACAGTTGAGCTTGCGCTTCGGCATCTCGATCCAGGCGGCGCAGCGAAAGCGCTCGCACAGCCTGCGCGTTCATGTTGTCGGCATCGACGCGAAGGCTGCGGTTGACGTGATCGAGACACTGCTGCCAGCGTGCAGCTCGCGCATCAAGTTCCGCAAGAGCGCGATATGCAGGCGCCTGCCACGCGGCATTCCAAGTGGACTTGTAGAACGCGGCGTAGGCCTCGTCAAAGCGGCGTCGATAGCCCAGTACAACACCGAGTTGATAGTATGCCTCGCCGTCGTAGGGGTTTGGATTACGTTGCGTGAGACGCGCAATAGCAGTGCGCAGGTGCGCCTCGGCTTGGGTAAACTCGCCGCGCCTCAGGCGCCACACGCCGAGCGCGGTGTTGCAGCGAGCGTCGCCCGGATCGCGACGAATCCCTTCGCGCCAGTAAGGTTCCGGGTTGCGCGTCGCATGGCGATACTGCTCGAGGTGCAGACCCGTGAGGTAGAGTTCGTCGTTGCTCGCGATCTCTTCCGGCGGAGGCGGTTCGGTTGCAGCTTCCGGAGCAGGCGCGGAAACAACTTCTCCCGGCGCGTAGGAAAGAATAGCTAATTCGCCGTGTCTGAGGGTTACGGAAAGGTTCTCTTCAGAAGCTCCGGCAGGCAGCGGAAACGAAGCCATTAGTGGCTCGGCAACAAGAATGTCTTCGATCCATTCTGCAATCACGGTTCCTTCCTTACGCAGGAATAACTGTGCTCCAATCAAGTCGCTCGTGACGCAAACGCCTATATTGACCGTGTCAACCTCGACGCGAAAGCTCATCGCAGCCCGCAGAGTCGCAGCTTGCGGCACACCGATGCTGCGGATCGGGTACCAGAACTGGCTGAACGTCCTCGTTTCGCCGGGCGCAAGGAATGAAAAATCGGGCTGGTTATCGGTGTACACGCCTGCCATCAACTCGATGTAGGGTCCATCATCGTCAGTGAGGCAGCGGTCCCAGTTGTAGCCAAACTCGTGATTGCCCCAGGTCCACTGCTTCTTGCCGGGAGCGATGTGGTGATTGGCGATATGGACGACGCCGGCCTGCGCTGCGTGATCGTAGCCGCCAAAGAAATCCTCCGCGGTACTCGCGATCATGTAGCTCGTCGGCACCGGGATGTTGGCGTACCAACTGAGGTCGTCTGGAGGATAGGAGCCGTCAGGCCGGAAGCACCGGGGCTGCTCCTCTTCTGAAACGCCGTGGGCAGCCCGCGCAGGATAGTCGACGCCGTAGTACGCTCGATCGCTGCGCGGGAACGAGGTGACTGCGCGTTTGGCGTGGTCCGCGACGAAGCGTACGTCCGGCGGAAAGAACGACTGGTAGCGCTCATGCACGCGCGTCGCAACGTTTGCCCACCACAAAAAGGTCTGTACCTCTTCCGTGCGGTTATACAGTCGTGCCTTGAGTTCGATCAGCGCCTTGCCCGGATGCAGGCATACCCCATGCATACCCTTCATGTGCGAGATCGGATCGTGCTGGCTGCACCACACCGTGGCTGAACCGTCGGTGTGGCGCTCGATCGAGACCTCCGCCGGCATGAACGTTGCGGGTCGATGATGCTGCGGCCAATTGAACTCCACGCCGCCGGAGATCCATGGCCCTGCGAGGCCCACCAGTGCCGGCTTAATCACGCTCTGGCGATAGAAAAAATCGTAGCCGTTCGTTTTGTCCAACCCGATATGGATGCGGCCGCCGATCTGCGGCAGCACCATCACGCGCAGGAATTCATTCTCAAGATGAATCGCCTCCCAGTCGCGATCGCATGGCTCCGACGCGATGCGCTCAATCACCGGCAGCGGATAGACTTTGCCGCTTGAGCCTTGGTAGACGCGGTTCTCGAGGAACATCGGCAGCGTCTCCGCGGAGGCGGGCATGTAAGTGGGGATCGTAACCGGCTCTCTCCAGACTTTGACCGCGCCGGTCTCGGCCGGGGGCGCAGGCGGCAACGAGAATCGCTCGCGCGTTCGTTTGGAGCGGGATTCTGTCATGCGGAGCGACTCAGTGTTCTGGATATCGGTTGCGGCAAACTAGTCGTGACTGTAGAAAGCGTGATCGCGATTGTCAAGCGCACGGGCCGGCATACCCTCATACGATGATCGCCAAGCCTAAACAGGAATGCATTGGGGGTCCTCACTGCCGAACTAATCGTCAAGACTTTATGACTCATCGAGGCGCATAGCCAAGCCCGGATGCCGGATTCTGAACCGGCGATCATGACTTCACAATCACGACAAGCTGATGTGCGGGAACTGAGATACGCAGCGGCAATACCGCAGTGCGATCCGGTTGATAGGGAGCGGCAACGACCACCTCCCCGTTTACGCCCTCCAGATTGACTTCCACCGAATCCGGCGCATCGCCGAAATTTACGACGACACACGCTCGGCCTTGCTCGTTGGGCTTGAACGGTTTGAAGACGGAATAACGGACGTATTCGCCGCCTCGGACCGTGGCTCCCATCGTGTCGTTGAAGCGCCCATAAAAGAGCAGGTCCGCATACTTCTTGCGTATCCTGATCAACTCCTTGACATAGCGGGCGAGGGGTTGAGTTAGCGGCTCATCCACAGAGTCGTTGTAGTGGTTCGGCGCCAGGGCCCAGACCAGCCCGTATCTCATCCCGTTGTTCATCGGATTGAAGTCGCCAGGGCTCTCACCGAAGATTGTCGCGGTCCATTCCGGAAACGTATAGCGGAAAATGGAAGAGCCCATATCGATGTTGCCCATACGCATGTAAGAAACATCGACGTAAGGCAATGCACGATCGAACCAAATCTCCGAAGCAATGGAAACATCCGGGTTGATGGCGCGCCCCTTCTTGATCAATTCCTGAAATGTTTCGAGAAGCCCTTGGCAGAGTGACTTATCCGGCGAAACAGGGAGTTGCGAGTTGAAATCGAGAACGGCCAGAATGTTAGTTTTGTCGAACTGGAAGCCATCTGCGCCATCCCTCACAAGCTGAAGGTACTGGTCCATCAGGTATTCCCGAAACTCCGGATGGGATGGGCTGATCAAGGTCATGTTCGATTGCGTCAAGCCGGCGCGAGCACTGATTGTTCCTTCGCCCCATCCGTTCATGTGCAAGTCCGGCGCCCAGCGGCCTTCGACCGCGTACCGCCTCAGCGAGTCCCGGTAGGCCTGGGTGGCGGTATCCGCAAACTGGATATTGGAAAAGATCAGTGGATGAACTCCGAGTGCTCGCATGTCAGCAAGGGCCTTGCGGAACTCTTCCGGAGTACCCAACCGCGGATTGGGCTCGTATTGCGGGTATCCCCGGTCGATCCCGCCCATGTCCCAGCCAAGGATTTCAAACGTGGTTATGTCATATTTCTTTGCATCGGCCGCAAGCTTGGGTAACTCGCCGAAGCGATGGACAACCACATCTTCGCTGTTCGACAAGATAATGGACTGCCACGCGTTCTCCTGGCGCAGCCAACTCCGCGGGCGCGTGATGGGAAAGTGCTGGTCGAACCACGAACGGTAAATTCCACTGGCGACGCGTTCATCGCCTTTGTGAACTTGCAGTGCGACTGGACCCGCCGCGAATGTGCCCTTGCCCGCGTAAGGGAAATTCACCCAGCCCATGGTCAAGCCCAGTGGCTTCCCAGCAACCTCGTCGAGCGAAGGCCAACTGTCCTTTACCGATGCACCCTTCGCAAAGGGACGCATCTCGACATAAAGCAGAGTAAGCCGGGTTTCAGGGTCCTGGTTCGCGTAGTAGTATCCGACGTCGGCTTTTCGATTGAACACATCCATCCAACCCATGGACATGTTTCCGGGGTAGCTGAAACCGGCGGCATCGTAACGTATGCCCAGGTTGCCGCCGCCGTACCCGCCACCATGGAACCTGGAAAAGAGCCCGGGAGCGGCATTTGCGCTCGAGCCTGGAACCATTGATTCTGTATCAAGACGATTGCCGATCCCTTGTTGTCCTCCGACGATCCCATACATAACCTCGGCGAGCTTGCGGTCCGTAGGGTTGTCCACCTCGATTGAAAACAACACCTGGCGATCCACTACACGAATTCGATAGCGCACCCGGAAGGGAAGTGTCTCTGGATCGTTTTCGCCGGAGCCTTCACGGCGAAGTGATTCGTAGGTACAAAGAACTCCATCCGGCGTTGCTTCGATGTGGCTGACCTTTTGGTCTCGGCTATTGAAATAGGCAGCCTGGTAGCCTGCCTTTGGCACCAGCAGGCGGAAGTTCTCGCCAAGGCGCGGCTCCTGGATTACTTCAAGATCCGGGTCCTTCCAACGCAAGCCGACCAGATCCCCGGTCTGCTCAGAGATTCGCAAGGTCGCCAACGGCGTTTCGATCAGCCGGACTCCGGTTGGGGCTGGCGCTACGCTGCCCAATGCGGCAGCTTGATCAATTGCCTTTGAGGATAAGCCTTTTAGTTCAAACGCATTGGAAGTCAACGCAAGCCCTGTCGTAAAACCCAGACCTTTCAATACAGAACGTCGATTCATAGTCTCCTCAAAAAACATATCCACAGAATATGAGAGGGAAATGCGGGCGCCGCCAGAACAATCGATTATAACCAATTATGCGGCATTAACTGAATGCCGGGTCGACATCCGCTAAAGGCTCACCAGGAAGAGGCCTCACCAAACTGAATCATGCCCAAGGAGGCGTGCGCGATGAATCACAGGGAATCGGCATTTCCGAGACGCAGAACTGTCGGTCTTCTTCTGGCGGCCGCGGGCGCTGTTCTTTCACTTTCCGCCTCGGCCCAGGTTCGCACTGTCGAAACCCCGGTCGCCACGCTCCGCCTATCGGAAGCAACCGGAGACTTGATCGGTCTGCGCTGGAAGAGTCCGAACCTGGAGATCATTGGTGAGCCGCGCCTGGGCGAGAACTTCCGCATTCTGGTTCCGCAGGACAACTATCAGGCCAACTACTTCAATAGCCGGGATCAGAAGGTGAGCCGCATTGAGCCGGCGCCGGATGGCGTTCTTTGCTCCTACGACACGCTGCGAAACGATCGTGAAACGATTCCGATCAAGGTGCGCTACCGAATTCAGGCTGTTGATGGCCAGGTTCACTTCTCAATCGAGGTTGACAACCCTACGGACCGCAAGCTCGCCGAGGTGATGTACGGCATCATTGGCGGGCAAAAAGGCATTGGCGACCGGATGGACACGGAGTCGATGGTTCCCGGCGCGAACGACAATTCTTCGCCGGCGCTATTCACTCGCTTCCGCGGAGGCGTTCGCGGCGGTAATTTTGGCATACCCTACGACGCCATGACCTTCACTTATCCGGGAGCCATGTCGATGGGCTGGATTGACATCTATAACCGGAAAGCCGGTATCGGGTATTACTACGCCAACCAGGATAAAGAAACTCGCTTGATGCTGCTGAACATGGAACTGCGCCCCTTTTCCAAAGGTTCGGATCCCAAGGATGACTGGCCTTTGCCTTCCGAACTTCCCCCGGGAGAACCCGTTGGTATGACCATGGGATGGGTGAACCTCCCGTACTCCAGCCGTGGAACATTTACGTCGGGCCCTGTCGCCATCGAAGTCCACAAGGGTGACTGGCACGAAGCCAGCAGAATATATCGTTCGTGGTTCGACCAGCACTTTACGGTTCAACGCTCACCGGATTGGCTGCGGAAGGAAAATGCGTGGCAATCCATCATTCTCTCCAACGCCGAAGACGTAGTTCTGCATCGCTTTGATGAGTTGCCCAAGCTGGCTGCCGACGCCAAGAAATACGGAATCACTACCTTTGAAATTCTTGGTTGGGACATGGGAGGGATCGATCGCGGATACCCGCAATACCGGCCCAATCCGCGTCTGGGAACTCCGGAAGAGTTTCGCAAGGCCCTCGCCGATATGCGCGCCATGGGCGTCCATCCACTCATTTTTGCCAATGTGGATGTAGCGGATACAGCCACGCCGCTCTTTCAAGACAAGCTCAAGCAATATACGGTGGACGGCCTGTTTGCTCCGGACTGGACTTTATTCGGATGGGGCGAAGGGACCATCAGCGGGCGGGCCGGCCTGGCGCGATCAAACATGACGCTGGTAAGCCCTGCGCATCCCGAATTCAGAAAGTTCCTTATGGATCAGTATCTCGAACTCGTCCGTGATGGCGCGGACGGATTTCAACTGGACAAGTCAAACGGGTCAGGCGTGCTTGACTTCAACAAACAGCTTGCCGTTTCTCCCGACGAATCGCTCGTGCCAGGAATCCTTGAAACATTTAAGGAGTTGCTCTCCGGCGCGCGGGCCATCAAACCCGATTTCTCTCTGGCTGGTGAGGTGTGGTTCGATCGGTCGCTCCCATATGTCGACGTCTCCTACATGCGAATGGGAAGCATCGACATCGGATCGCCGGTGCTGCGCTACACCTTTCCGGAGTGGACCGCGACACTCTTCGGCGAAACTCCAGGCGACTACCACCAGATGAACAACGGCATGCGTTACGGATTCGTGTGGGACCTGTCGCCCCGCCACTATACCGCGTCCGTAGACGAGCCAACCACGCGGCCCCTCGCCCGATACGTCAGCGAACTGATCCGGATTCGCAAACAGTATGCAGATCTGCTCTTCTTCGGGCGCTTCAACGACACCATGGGCGCGACCGTCACGGGAGATCCGGATATCCGATACTCCGTTTTTGATCCGCTGCAGCCAAACAGCCAAGGACGCGCCTGCGTCGTTGTGAACTTCGGCACTGGACCGGAATCGGCAGAAGTCCATCTGGATGGTTTCGGCGGCGAAGTTACCATTGCAACGCCATTCGAGGCAGACCGGAGAGCAACCTTGCCGGTCAAACTGACGATTCCTCCAAATACCGTTGAGGTGATTGTCAAGAGAAAGTAGCAAGGCAACGAGTTACGGGGTCAAGCGAACGGTTAACACTTCGTGAGGATGAATCGTTAAGCGGATCAGGTTGCCCGCGACGTCCAGGTCGCGCAGTTTGTCCTCCACCGCATTGCAGAGGCTGGCGGAATGAATGTTTGTGCGCGGCAGGCGGACAGTGACTTCGCTGGCCTGGCCTGCTGTTTCCTGCAAACGCAGGATGGTTCCGTTACCATCCTCCGCCAGCTTCCAGGTGACAAGCGCAACATTCGGGGCGTTGATTTCAAGAAAACTTGTTCCTTCTGCCGGCAAGGGCTCGTTTGGATTACCAGCCTTATCCTGATTGGCGACCACGTCGACGGCCGGCGCCTCCATGCTCTCCCACCCCATGCGCGTAAGCGTGGCTGGATCAAGGCGTTCCGCGCTTGTCATTACATACCGAAACGTAAAGGTACCGCCCTGTCCTGCACGGTAGTTGGTGTGCCAGTAGTTGTTCATGGCATAAGAGAAAATCGTGGAAGTCTTTGGCTGAAACTCCTCCGTCCATTCTCCGCGGTTAATGTCCCCAAAGCTTGCGAGCGACGCATCCACGGGAACAACATCTACAGCCAGGTTGGAATTATGCACTGCCATCCACTTCTGAACGCTGAACCACTCCAGGCTCGCGCCTTTCAGCATATCGCGCGACGGATCGACCCAACCCTGCTGTGTGGCATATTCAAACCTCGGAGATTCCACTGCGGCAGGAAAGGCAAAGTACACCCCCTCCTTCGCGGTGGTATACGATTTCTCCACCGTGTAGCGAAACTCGATCTTCTTCTCATTGTCAAAGAGGAGAAGTTCCAGGCCGATGTCAGGCGTATTCACATCGGAGCTGCGCAATTTGATGGAGTAGCCCCAGGGCGTTTTCTCGACGCCTAAATACTCACCCTCGGTTGCGGGATGGACTACCAACTCCGCGACGGGCAGCGTTTTTGGGGGATGGATCATCCGAGTTCCCCCGCCTCCAGTCACGTATAGATACTGGCCAAATCGATACGGACTGGCGTTATCGACCAACTCCCGCTGCAACTCCTTGTCGAATATGCTCTGGATTGCGCCGCTCGGGGCATCGACCGTAATCCGGTAATACTTGTTTTCGATGACAGGATTCGACTCAAGCGGCGAGGCCTTTGGCGTAGGAGTGGACACAGTGCGAACTTGAAAACACCTGTACCCTACCGGAGGCAGGTCGCTGGCCAGATACCGGACATGGATAAACCCTTCTCTATCCGACATAACCTCGAAAGGGACCTTCTGATGGGTGGTCAGATCGACGAGCTCCTCGTTCCTTTGCAGGTCGGTTTCTATCAGAGCATCGCGCTTCCAATTCAGTCCGTTGAAGACAACGATGGTTCTGCCCGGAATTTGAATCTGATGCGCTAACTGGTAAAGAGAGCGGTTGGTGAGGTCTTCCAATTCAAAATGCGCCTGGGTCGCATAATTGTCCTTAGCCGCCAACTGCTTCACAGCCTCGTCGCTGTCGGGTTGTGAGATGGAATTGCCCGCTCCCCACGTGTGCTCAGCGAATAGCAGAATATTGTTCCACGCATCTTCGGCTTCTGCCTTGGGCAGATGAAACTCCGGGTTCATCAGATGAGCCGCCGTGGAGACGATCTCCGACGACAGCGCATCGCTTTGGTTTTGACGATCTACTGCCGCAGGGGCCGCGTCAGAACCGATGCCGTCCTCCCAATACGGGCCCATGTCTCCCTTGTAGGTTGGCAGCTCAGCGCCGTAATGCTGATCGACATAGTTGAAGAAATCAGCGAACGTGGAATATCGCAGCCTGGGATATGCATACGATTGGTTCCACGCGGCGGCGAACGTCGCCAATTGGGGGCGCAAGTCCGTATTCTCATCTTGCGCCCCGTACATCAATACGGCGTCCGGCTTATACGCGGGCTTGTCATACGAGGCAAGAAACAGCGGCAGCGATTCATGGATCAGTGCATTCGTAGGATCGAGCGTAAAGAAACGCCGTATCTCCGAATAACCCCACGAGTACCAAAACAGGACTTTCTTCCCGTCTGGCCCCTCCCACCAGAATGGCGACTTTTCATTCCATAATTCATGCTCCAGGACGGGCGCGCGATCCTGGTTCGCACCCGCCGCCCAGTACTTGATTCCCGCACTCGCCAACACCGAGGGATACGCGCCAGTGTAAGAGGGAACATCGGTTGTCGTGGCGTAGTCAAAAGGCAAGTTATATTCGCGAGCCAGGCTCTTGGTGTAATACATTGAGCGGTAGAGCGTCTCCAGCGATGCGTAACCGGTCAACAGATTGAAGTAGTCGGCGGGCACGCCGATCTTGTTCGAGCGGATTAGGCC
The DNA here is from genome assembly GCA_964489045.1 of uncultured Granulicella sp. Lineage (GTDB taxonomy): Bacteria > Acidobacteriota > Terriglobia > Terriglobales > Acidobacteriaceae > Edaphobacter. Next base: position 71,023 of record CAZAXI010000001.1, read on the forward strand.
AAGGATCTCATCGCGCTCCGGTTGCGACCGCGTCTCCATCAATTGCTGCAAGTTCCACGAGCCATCCGTCGCAAACCGGAAGTCGGGATATTTCTTAATCAGGTCAGCCGCTTCCACCAGTGTTTCTGCTTGATTTTCGGCCACCTTTCCCTGGTAATCCGTATACCCGATGTCGACGTGCGTGTGCGGCACAACAAAGAGAGTCCACTTGCGCTCCGCGGTTAAGGACAAATTGAAGCTACGTTCGATCCCCGCAGTAACTCTCAAAGTCGCCGCTGCGGTCCCTTGCCACTCCGGTACTTCGAATTCAACGCGCTCCTCTCCAAAATCATTCCTGGCAGCGACGTCGGCGCTATAACTTTTTCCATTCAATGTGAGCACTGCATGACCCGTGGAGTTTTTCTGCCCGAAATTCAGGTATGCACCCACTAACTCAATCAGGCTGCCTTTTTTCTGCTGGTAAAAGACGGTGGGAACCACGTCGGCGCGAACATCGTGACGTGAATACGTCGCATGAGGATCGTTCGTCATGCCGATGAAGTCGTAACGGATTGATTCAACGGGCGCATCCGCTCCTGCATTGGCGGCCTGCGTATTCACCGGCGATAGGACCAGGCTGTTCTCGCCCTTGGCCATGTACTCTGCGGGCAGCTCAATGGTCAAAAGCGCGCTGTTAGCCGTGTAGAGCGGCTTGGAGCGCACATAATAGGTCCCCTTGTGCCCATTGATTTCAACTTGCATATCCGGCGTTCTCAGGTAACCGGTGAGCAAGGAAATCTTCAGAAGATACGCGCCCTGCGGCGCAGCATCGAGATTGAATTGGATCTCGTAAGTAGACCCGGTCCGTTGCTCACCGGGCCAATCCTGCGCCCAATCGCTTTTGCCAACCCGGTAAACCACGTGGGCGCTCTGGCTAGCCTTGAACTCCGCGGCAGACTGATCGTATTTCCCAATCTCCCAGATCGTCCTTGCCTGGCACCATGCGGGCAGAGAAAAAGTCGCGACGAAAAATGTGAGGAATACTGAAAGCGATAGAACGCGCTTCATTTACGACTCCCATGAGGGGCAGTGCTGCTCGCCAACTGCTCCAGAACAACCGGTCTTAGTGCAACGAGGACTATGCAGACAGCGATCTGCATTGGCGGGGGTGTGCCGCCTTCCGCCACACTTCCGTCAGCGCCAGACTGCAATCCAACCAACAATAGATTATAATAGATTGAGTCCGAATCGGGACGAATGTTCTCCCTCTTGGGTCAGCAGACCGGCCCGTTGCCAGAGTGTCTATCATCATTTTCTCGTGGGTGGCCCATGCTCTTAGAAGCCGCTTCAGGCTCCGGCGGCTTCAGGGGCAGGTCGATGAAAGGTCTTATGTTCAGGCGATTCATTTGTGTCTCTTCTGTCGTGATTTGCTTCCTCATCGGTCAACGTACGTGCCTTGCGCAAGCAGAGGTCAACGCGGCGGGCGCTCACGATGCGCTTTTCGGCTTGCCACTTGCCGGCAGCCAGGCATCGTCCCCTAAGATTCTGGACCGATACGGTATCCCCTTTCTTGAAGCGGCGCAACAGCCGCCGGCCGGAAGTCCGACCCGCGTGACGGTTGGCAGCCGAGTCAAGAGAATCTTCCTGCTCGGGATGACGGAGTCCAACTACGTGCATGCATGGGCTGATCCGAGGGACAATTCTGCCCGGTACTTCGTCGGAGATAACCTTGGCCAGATCCGTTTGGACTATGCCGACGGCTCGACGCAGGTGTTTCCCCTGGTTTTGGGGGAGAGTGTTTGGTGGGGGGTGACCTTCTACCAGTGCCCGGACCCTTTCCCGACCGATGCGCACCTGCGCGATGCCTTCAGCCAGTCGATGCATCTCTTTCCGGCAGCGCCGGTGGAAGATGGCAAATACGTCGCGGTCATCGTACCGAAAGCAGTGCCGCTGGTGAGCGTCGAGGTTGAGGATTCCGCGGAGAAGAAGGGAAGCGTAGTCGTCTCCGGAATTACGGTAGAGTCCGCCGAGGGAAATCAGATTGCGGGTGCAACTGCTCTTCCGGCCGGCCACCTCACGCCAGAGTTTGAGGAATTTGCCAACAAAAAGCCACTGCGCCCAAGTGGTGTGGATGAAGCCGGTGCGCAGCGGCGATTGAACGATCTTAGCCTCGCGTTCTATTCCAGTGATGACGAGTTTCGCGGCCCCGTTCCGGTTGCAGTGCCGGCCGGATATTCGGGACCGGAGGTTTCATTCAAGGGCGACATGGTTGCCGACATTCTCACCAATGCCTTTTATGCAAATGTGCAGGATATGCTGGCAAAGATCGACGACGACGGGACCTACCATACGTCCACCAAAGGTTCAGTGCTGTTTGGCGGGCCGCAATTCGGCACCTATCGACCGAACGGGGGAATCTACTATGCCGATTCCTGGTCGCGGGACTTGGGGAGGAGCCTTCAGGAACTGACCGAGCTTGGCTTCATCAGCCAGGCCACACGCACAGCGGACTATAGTCTGCGGGAAGCCCGTCTCTGGGCAGAGAACCCTTCGCTCAAATACCAGGGCGTATCTCTTCCTCCGCACTGGAGCCGCGTCATCAACAAGCCGAATTCCGCATTGCCGTTTGAGAATGATGGCCACGGCCTGATCTCGCTCTTCCTCTACAAGCTGTGGCAGCGCCTGCCGGACCGGGATGAATGGCTGCGTGCGCATTGGGCCGACGTGAAGGCGGCTGGCGATTGGATTCCGTGGCAGTTCGATCATCCGGAGATATCGGGAGCGGCCAACGGCGTGCTTTACACCACGGGCGAGTCGGCTGCCGGCAAAGGCTATTCCGTCTATGCCGACTACGTGTGCATGGACGCCCTGCAGGGCCTGGCGCAAATGGCAGACTCGATCGGTGAGACTCAATCTGCTGCAGCGTGGCGGGACCGCGCAGAGAAGATGCGGACAGCCATCGCCGCCCGGTACCTTACCATTGATCCGAAATACGGCCGCGTCTGGACCTTGGACTTTGCCGGATGGCCGAACAAAAGTACGGTACTTGGGCCGGTGATCTTCCCGGCAGATTATCGGGGGTTTGCGCCTGAGGACAGCAACCCGGACTGGTGTCAACAAAACGAAGCGACCTATCAGCGTCTAGTCGACAGCTATCGGCCCTTCGGGTTTTATGGGCAGGCGATGGGCTATGGCCAGGGATTTGTCACGCAGTCTGCTCTACTGCTGGATCGAATGCAGGACGCTACGCAAATGCTGCACTGGACCGCAAAGCAGGTAGACGATCCCAAGATCGGATCGTTTGTCGTGCCGGAGGGAGTACAAATTGACCCAACCGGGCACTTCTGGTATCCGGCCGGCGATTTGGGTAATGGCGTCCAGGAAGCAGAGATTATCAAGGCTTTTCGCATTGTGGTTGGAGTCGATGACACCCAACCGAATCGCGTCAGGGTATTCCCGAGAATGCCATACGGTTGGAGCGAGATCGCGGTTAATAAATATCCAGTCCTATCCGCGCGAGATGGAAAAGTGACTACTGCCTTCCTGCACTATCGACTCACCAGATCATCCACCGGGATGGACCTGACCATCGGCTCCGACACTGCTCTTGGGCCTATTGCGATTCGACTAGGGCCGTTCGAGAAGCGACCCACCGCTTCAAGCATTCGGATCAACGAACACTCCCCCTCGGGGACCACAATTGAGCACAGCGGTGATTCCTGGTGGGTTCGTTTCACGACACCCATTGGGCCGGAGACACACTGATGCTTGCAACTGGCTGGCGCGCACGCGGAGGGCGCTAATCATGACTCGACGAGTATGCAGAGGCCAGCGACGATATATATAGGAGTAGCCGATGCCAAATATTACTTATCTTGAATGCTCACGCTGCAACTCTCATTTCGATGCGTCCACTCCTCAAACCGTCTGCACCAAATGCGCCGGGACACTGTACGTCCGCTACGATTTGACCCCGGCGAAGGGAATAGCACAGCGCGATGCGATCGGCACGGCGAAGGAGGACCGTTCCTGGTCCGGCATGTGGCGCTATCGCTCGGTTCTTCCGTCGGTCGAGCCGGTGACGCTGGGCGAAGGCTGGACGCAGATGCTACCCAGCCGCCGCTACCAGAATGTCTTTCTGAAAGAGGAGGGCGCCAATCCAACCGGGACATTCAAGGCCCGGGGACTCGCGTTGGCGATCACCATGGCGCGCCGCTACGGGATCAAGAAGGTTGCCGTTCCCTCGGCGGGCAATGCGGGCGGAGCGGTCGCAGCTTATGCTGCTGCGGCCGGAATCGAAGCGCACATCTTTATGCCGAAGGATGTGCCGCTGGCGAACCAGGTCGAATGCACCGCATACGGCGCACACATGACCCTCGTAGATGGCCTTATCTCCGATTGCGCGCGCATGGTCGGCGAGCGAAAAGAGAAGGAGGGCTGGTTCGATCTCTCGACACTCAAGGAACCATTTCGCGTAGAAGGCAAGAAGACCATGGGGTACGAACTGGTCGAGCAGTTGGGATGGGAGTATCCCGATGCCGTTTTCTACCCGACTGGCGGCGGCGTTGGACTGATTGGTATGTGGAAAGCTTTCCAGGAACTCGAGGACCTTGGCTGGGTCAAAGGCAAGCGACCGAAGATGATTGCCGTGCAGGCTGCTGGATGCGCTCCAATACCAAGGGCCTTTGACCAGGGCGATGCGGTAAGCCAGATGTGGCAGGGCGCCGCCACATTTGCATCCGGGCTACGCGTGCCGAAGGCCTACGGCGACTACATCATCCTCGATGCCGTGCGGCAGTCCGGGGGAACCGCGGTCGCGGTCTCGGACGAGCAGATTTTTGCGTCGCTCAAGGACTGGGCGTCGCACGAAGGGATCCTGATGTCGCCCGAGGGAGCGGCGGCGACCGCGGCTTACGACCATCTCATCGGCACCGGGTTCCTCACTCCATCGGATCGCGTCGTTATCTTCAACACCGGCTCTGGCAACAAGTACACCGATGTTCTGGCCCACGCGCTGGGGCTTACGCAGGCGAGCTGATTCAGGACTTATTTGCCGGTAAGCCCGCCCACATTAGCCCGTCCGCATAGAGTTGAGGTTGAGGCCTCAGTGAGGACATGCTGAGAGACCGGTAACACAGATGAACGGAATGTCGAGGAAAGCGAACAAGGACGAGGAGTTGCTGATGCCGGAAAAGCCAGGGAAGGCTGATTCGCCTGAACGATGGAAGCGCCGGACTTTCCTTAAAACTTGCGGTGCGGTGCTCGCAGGTCCTTCGCTCCCAGGGGCCGCGCTCGCCGAGTGGTGGGCAGGCGAACTGCCCGCGCAGAGCCAAACCAGCGCCGACAAATCGCGCGGCCGCCCCGTACTGGAGCGCGCCAATCCCATCGTTGGCACCGGTTGGCGGGGACACATGTTTCCCGGAGCCGCCGCGCCATTTGGTCTCGTCCAACTAAGCCCGGACAGCAGCGGCCCGCCCGATGCGAAATGGAATATTCAGGGCGACTGGTACGAGTGGCAGCACTGCTCCGGCTATAACTACCGGGACAACGTCATCAGTGGTTTCAGCCACACCCACATTCAGGGTGCGGGTGGAATCGACCTTGGCGATGTCCTGGTGATGCCCGTTGTGGAAGGGAAGAACTGGTCGTGGGATCCGGGCAAGATCGAAGTCCTGAACGAGATGCAGATTGCTGCGCTGGGAACGGATGCAGGTATTGTGTTCAGCCCATCGGAGCTGGGATACCGTTCCTTCTTTTCGCATGAACATGAATCCGCGCGGCCCGGATACTACAGCGTGCATCTTCAGACCCCGGATGTTCAGGCGGAAATGACAGCTACCACCCGCTGCGGAATGCACCGGTACCAGTATCCTGCCGCAACCGCAGGAGTGCGCCAGGGCTTGGTGGTCGATCTCGCGCACGGCCTCAACTGTCGCGTCTACGCGGCAGAGTTGACGGTGGAGAGCAGCGGACGTATCAGCGGCCAGCGCTCGACTCACGGCTGGGCCCAGGATCGCCACGTGTATTTCGTGATGGAGCTGTCGCATCCTGCTGCAGCCGTCGAGGTCAGTGTCGACGGAGCCATTGCGACTGCGCAGCCGGGCAGCGAGTTTTCCGGCAAGGAGATCAAGCTCATCTTCACCCGCACGCCCGCGTCAGGCCCGCTGCTGGTGCGCGTGGGGATATCGCCCGTCAGCCTGGAGGGTGCTGCGAAGAATCTGCAGGCTGAGATTCCCGCCTGGGACTTTGACGAGGTGGTGCACCAAACCGGCAGGTCCTGGACCGATGCACTCTCCACTATCGATGCGAGTTTCTCCCAGTCGTCCACGGAAGAGACCTTTTACTCGAACGTGTATCACGGCCTGGTAGCGCCCGCCGCGTACAACGATACGGACGGAGCCTTCCGCGGCCAGGACGGTCAGAACCATCCCAATCCAGGATTCACCAAATACACCACGCTCTCGATCTGGGACATCTATCGTGGCGAGTTTCCTTTCCTGACTCTGCTGCAGCCGCGCCGTGTCAACGACATCGTGCGCACCCTCGTGCTCGACTATCAGCAGCTTGACCAACATGCTCTGCCCATGTGGCCGCTCTGGGGCAACGAGACCTGGAGCATGATCGGCTTCCACGCGGCAGGCATGATTCTGGGTGCCTACGTCCGCGGCTTCCGCGACTTCGACATCGAGGCCGCCTACGCCGCCATTCGCGACACCGCGCTGGTCGGCGCAGAGGCCCGGGGCAATCGAGCATTGCAAGCGATGTTCCGGCAGTACGGCTATGTTCCCAGCGATCTGCGCGAAGGTGGCGTCTCCTCCACTTTGGATCTTTCCTACGACTACTGGAGTGCCGGAGCGATGGCGGAACTGCTGGGCAAAAAAGATGACAGCGCAATGTTCTATAAGCTCGGTCAGAACTACAAGAACGTATTCAACCCGGCCACCGGCTTTATGCAGGGTAGGAGCAAGAACGGCAAGTGGCGTGATCCTTTCCGTCCCGATCAGGAATTCGATGACTACGTTGAGAGTGACGCATGGCAGGCCAGCTTTAGTGTGCCTCACGATGTGCAGGGACTCATCAGCCTGTATGGAGGCGACGCCGCCTTTGTGGACAAACTGGAAGGCCTCTTCACAGCTCCCTCCCGCGTGATCGATGCGCGTCCCGACGTCACCGGCATGGTGGGCCAGGATGCCCAGGGAAACGAGCCGAGCAACCACCACCCGTATCTCTTCTCGTTCGCAGGGGCCGCATGGAAGACGCAGTATTGGAGCCGCGAGGTCGCAGCTCTCTACAACAATACCGCCGCCGGCATTCCGGGGAATGATGATTGTGGCCAGTTGTCCAGTTGGTTCGTCCTCACCGCCCTCGGGTTCTATCCAGTCAATGCCGCCACCGGAGTCTATGTTCTGGGCAGCCCGCTCGTCGACCGGGCTTCCATTCTCAATCCATTGACCGGTTCAAAGTTCACGATCATCGCCGAGAACAACTCTGCGGAGAACGTCTTCATTCAGCGTGCGGAGTTAAACGGAAAGGAACTCCATCGCTCCTGGTTGTCGCATCAGCAACTCACCACTGCAGGAGAGTTGCATTTCCGAATGGGTCGCACCCCGAACAAAGATTGGGCGACCGCACCCGCCGATCGTCCGCCTTCCGGATTTATTCCGGCGTAGCAAGCCCTGGTTCATCACGTCGAGCCAGGTTGTCAATCTGCCCGTATCGCAAGTGTGAGGTATTCCATGTCGTGCATCAGTTCAGTTCGCCGTCGAATCCATGCGGACCCTGCGTTTCGGTTCGTTCTGGCCGTTACTATCCTGTTCTTCGCCACCTGTGCGGTTCCTTCGGCTTTCAGCCAGACACAGGAGATTCCACGTCTCGATCAGAAGGACGGCCACTATCGCCTTCTTGTGGATGGCAAGCCGTTCTTCGTCCTCGGCGCTCAGGTGCATAACTCGAGCGGCTATCCCAAGGCCTTGGATGCCGCCTGGCCGGTTCTACACGCCATTCACTGCAATACCGTGATGGTTCCGGTTTATTGGGAGGCGATCGAGCCGAAGCAGGGAACCTTCGATTTCAGTACGGTTGACGCCGCCGTCAAGGGCGCGCGCGAGGCCCGGCTTCACCTTGTGCTTTCCTGGTTCGGCACCTGGAAGAACGGCGCGATGACCTACGTTCCTTCCTGGGTCAAGAATGATCCTGCCGCCTACCCGCCCGTGCTCGACTCGGCGCACCAGCCGGTCGAAGCCTTGAGCCCTCTATCCGACGCCAGCCGCCAGGCCGACCGCACTGCATTCGCTGCGTTCATGCGCCACCTCAAGCAGTTGGATGGCGACACCCACACCGTCATCCTCATTCAGGTGGAAAACGAGGCGGGTGTGCTTGGCACAGACCGCGATTACTCCGCGCAGGCTACCTCCAGTTTCGACGGCCCGGTGCCTTCTGAGGTCGTCGCGTCACTGGGCAAGACCGCTTCACCCGGCAGCGCGTGGACGCAGGTCTTCGCAGAGCGCGCTCCCGAGGTCTTCATGTCGTACTGGACGGCGCGCTACATGGACTCTGTTGCGGAGGCAGGCAAATCCATTTACCCCCTTCCCATGTACGTCAACGTGTGGCCCCGCGAGCAGCCCGGCCTGCTGCGTCCCGGATTCTCTTCGCCAAGTGGCGGCGCTGTGGCCTTCCTGCTCCCAATGTGGAAGCGTGTTGCGCCGCATATCGATATCATCGCGCCGGACATCTACGACGAGAACGAAGACCTTTATCGCAATCTACTCAAACTGTACAACCGTCCCGACAATCCATTACTGGTGCCCGAGACCGGTGGCTCTGTCAATCACGCAAAAAACATGTTCCTGACGTTCGCCGCCAACAACGCCCTGGGAATCTCGATGTTTGGCGTTGACGGGATCTCCGCCGACGACCTGAACAAGCCCAACGCGTGGGCCAGTGAGATCGCCCTGAACTACGCTCTATTCGGCCCCGCTGCCAACCTATGGCGCTCCCTCAGCGATGCGGGACACATGCAGGCAGCCATCGAAGAAGACGGCCTTGCCAACCCGGCACTTGCGTTTGACGATTTCGATGTCGCCGTCCGCTTTGGACCGGTGCTGGATGGCTATGGCGGACCGCGCGGCCGCGGCAATCCACGCCGCAATGGACGCGTGATTGTAGGTCAGATCGCTCCCAATGAATTCTTGATCAGCGGGATGAGCGCCAACATTATCCTCGCGCCCAAGCTTGGTTCCGCATCAAAGAAAGCCATGTATCTCTCTGTTGAGCAAGGTCACTTCGAAGCTGGCGAGTGGCACGTCGACCGCCTCCTCAACGGAGATGAGACTGCCTTCGGCGTCACGCTCCCCGAACACGGCGACACACTGAAGGTAAAAGTCCGGGCCTACTAGAGAAAGAGGCTCGCCCCGCACTAATGGAGCGTCAACCCCGCATCGAGGCAGCCGAACGCAGCGGCCTACACCTCCATCAATACGGCCGCGGACCGCGCGGGTATCCGCAATGTTCCAGATGTTGGCGAGGCCTCCGGTTGCTCGGGAGTAGCGACAACCAGCTTGCCGGGATTCGGCAAGTCCACTTTGACGCCAATCGACTTGGTTGTCTCCAAATTGACAACGATAACGGCCCGCTTTCCATTGGGTCCGACAAACACTGAATAACGATACGTGCCATCAGTGGTCACGCTTGCGCCCAGCGTGTCGCGGAACTCCGCGTCCCATATCCATGCCTTGTACTTGCGCCGCAGGGCATCGATCTTCTTGCCATAAGCGAGTGTCAGCGGGAAGTCGGTTACGTGTCCTTTGAAGTTGTACGGCTCGTAACTGATGATGTAGCGATACGCCAGAATCAGGTTCAGTTTTTCGCGATCATCGACGCCGGTGACCGCGGCCATCAGCGGGGCCTGACCATCGAGATAGCGGAGAGCATGCCTGGTGCCTGGGCTGATTCGGTAGTATCCCAGCGTGTAGTAGGGCATTAACCAGTCGCCCGGCCCCTCGCCTGAAAACAGAAAGTCGGGATCGACTTTGTCCGCGGCCGCGCGAAACTGCTTGACCAAAGGGATATCGCCGTTGAACAGGTACCCCGGCGCTGCATAGCCGTGATCCGGACTGAACGAGTAGATAACGCCGTTATGCTGCATCACTTCATCGAAGAGCCAGCCCGCGGCGCCGAGGGCCAGAGTTTTCTTGAACTCGCCCGTGGCGATATCGCGGTAGCGCTGGTCGCAAACATCCATAATCGCGCGGCGCCTGTTATTGATGCCGGCTAGCTGAGTCGGTGTCGTATAGCTGTAGCTGCCGGACTCGTATTTATTGCCGTACGGGTCGGTAGCTTCGTACTTATAGAGTTCTTTCTTATACCAGTCGGTTGACATGTCCGCGAAGACCGGCTTGCCGAACAGAATGATCTTCACGCCTTGGCTGCGGGCGTGGAGAATTGCCTGGTGCAATTCCTCCCAGGTTCCCATGCCGGGATCGGTGTCCAAAGACGGATCGCCTCCGTCCTGGCCGCCACGATTCCACCCTACCGTCTGAATGGCCGTTACACCATTGGCGGCACACTCATCAATGTACTTCGGCAGCGCGCGATACGGAACGCTGAAATCCTGCTCCGCCCCATCGACACGGAGTTGCAGCCACGAATGCACATCCAATGCCCAGGCTGCCGTATGCGGCTTCCCAAACCAGGTTGAGCGCCATTGTTTGTACACATCCAGGCCCGCGTGCCAGTCGCCGGTATACGTGCGCATGACCACTGGAGCCAGGTTCACACTGGAATGCGGGTGAGCAAAAATGAAATGGCAGGTACGGAATTCCAGATGCACCGGAAGCCCCGAGATCTCATCCTCGCGCGGGACGATGTCTGCTTCGGTGACTCCAGGATGCTGCTCGAAGGTGAATTGAAGAAGGTAGCGGATGGCCGGATCATGCATCGCCACGTAAATGCCTTCCTGTGGTGTTTGAATCAGGCAGAACTGGCTTTGGTTGGTGTTGAAGCTCTTGGTGGGATATCTGACGCCCCAGTAACCTTGGGCATTGTTGAAGTGTGGATAAATTTCGTCCCCGAACAGAGCTCCGGTCCAAAGATGCTCGACTTGCATGGAAGTCTCAGGCGTCGGTGGGTTCAGGTCTCCGAAGTAGGGGTAATCGATGGTTTCAACAGGCAGCGCGGAATCGTTGTCCAGAGTGCCATCGAACGTGAGCGCGCCACCTTGCAGCGTGACCGTCGCGGTGAAGGTGATCGGCAATACACCGCCGTGCTCGCTGAGCAGGTTCTTCCATTGCAGGCGCACCTGGTTCTCGGAGATTTTTTCCACGCTGGCAGCGCGCTGCTGCGTTCCGAAAACGAAGTTCGTGCGTTGTTCCGGCAGGGGAGCGTGCAGCCGGAAAGAGACACCGAGCGCAGGCCGCCGCTCAATCGTCCAGCGACTCGATTTCCGCTCCATCCGGGTCAGCGCGCCGGAAACTGGGTCAAAGGCAACCAGAAGCTCGCTATCCTGCAAGACAACTTCTCCGGCTGCCGCGGCCGCCTGCGCCATGCTGAGTTCTCCGTTATCCGTCAAGGCTGCAATTGCGGCAAGGCCCGCCAATTTGTTGAACGTTCTCCTGTCCATCTTGTATCTCCTGCCCATGATGGGCTAACGTGCGGGTTCATACCCCGTATGGGGTTAATGCGATTTGGGCGACGCCAGTACGGCTACTTCCAGCGGCCCCAGCGAAATGCTTGACACACCCTCTCGTTCAGCAATCACATCGGCCATTGGGTGCGGCAACTGAATGCTCTTGCGCTCGTCTTCAGTCAGATTCAACAAGAAGCAAAAAACCGTATCCGCGTCTTCGCGGCTGGTCACTTCGACGCCGTAGGGCGCGACAATCAGCGGCGCGAGGTTTGCGGTGGCCCCCACCGTGCGCGCCAGTGCTTCGTGGAAGAGGTCCTCTGCGCAATCCGTCCCCACATAGAAGACCCAGCCCTGCCCGTGCCGATTCCGGGTGATCGCGGGTCGGCCAGCCATGCGGCCTCCGCGAAAACTGGCAACCGTTTCCGCGCCGTGAAGTGTAATCGTCTCCAGGATTGTTCGCGGATGGAAGCCCGCTTCGGTTCCAGGGAAGCTGATCTCGAATTGGCCTCCAAGGCCGGTATAGTCGACTAGATCGAGCTTCGCGTCTGTAGTCACTCCGGCAATCTCAGCGAACACTCCAGGCGGCAATACGCGCCGCATGCTGGCGTCCATAAATTGAGTGCCGGCCCGATAGTTAAGCACGAGGATTCCGCCGCCGGCCACAAAAGCGCCCAGGCGCTTCACGAGGTCATCGTCGACAAGTCGCAAATTCGGAGCGGCAATCACCTTGTAGCCTGAGAAGTCCGCCGACAGCGGGACGATATCGACGTTGCGCTGCAGCACCTTGAAGCCGTTGTAGTAGCGCTGGGCCTCGCTGTCATACTTCCGGTCCTTGTCTCCGACCGACCAGAATCCCTGCGACCATTCGTTGGTGAAATCATAGAGAAGCGCAACATCCGAGCGGGTGACTGCACCAGCCAGTCGCGGACCAAGGCGCGCGAACTCCTTGCCAATTTGCTCAAATGTTGGCTTAGCCGGATTGATCTCGCCGTCGAATCCCTTGATGAACGAAGGCCGGAATTGCTCGGCCCCCGCCAGCGGTCGACGCCACTCGAAATACAGATGCCCGTGAGTTCCGTGGGCCAGGTTGATATACGCCTGCAGCCGTAGTCCTTGGTTCAGCGCATTGGGTGGAACATAGGCGACCTGCTCCGCGCAGAGAAACTTCTGATTGGGTCCGGCGCAACGCGCGAGATCGTTATGGAATCCGGAGATAAATTGCCGCTGAAAATTGCTAAGCCCCGGTGCGCTGACATAGTTGTCCCATGCAGTCGCGCTCAGAAACTCTGCCGCGGCCCCAAACACATCCACCGACCATGTCGTACTCGGCCAATTGGTAAAGATAAACTGATTTTCGCTTCCGGCCCGCAGGATCGTCGCTTGCCGGCGCAAATGATTCGAGAAGGAGTCAGAAAAAAAGCGGCGATAGTCCAGGCTGATCGCCGGCTGCCAACCGCCTTCAGCGGAGTTTCTTGGGAAATAGATCTGCGACCAGTCGGTGTATCGATTGCTCCAGAACGCTCCATTCCATACGCGGTTCAACTCGTCCAGAGTTCCATAACGCTTCTGCAGCCACAGCCGAAACGCTTGCTCGGAGACCGGATCGTAACTCGTGAAAGGGAATCCTGGCTCGTTGTCGAGCTGCCATCCAATCACTCCTGGATGGTGGCCATAGTGCTCCGCCAGCGCGGTGACGACACGCGCGCTAGCCTCCAGGTAATTCGGGCTGTTGGTGTTGTAGCCCTTTCGCCCTCCATAGGTGTATAGGCCGGCGTCGTTTCCAGTCAGAACATCGGGGTGCTGTTGATACAACCAGGGGGGCACCGACGCTGTCGGCGTGGCGAGGATCGTGTCGATTCCATAGTGACTAGCCAGGTCAATTGCCCGATCCATCCACGAGAATTCGAACTTCCCCGGCGCAGGCTCAAACATAGCCCAGGCAAACTCGCCCATCCGGAGCGTGTTGATGCCCAGCTCCTGCATCTGTTTGAAATCGATCTCCCATTCCGAAGGTTCCCACCACTCCGGATAATAGGCCGCCCCCAGCAGATAATGGTCCCACATCACGCGGCTGCCCTTGATCGTCGGCTCGACCGCGGCCCATGCCGCGGACGCTTCGCCAGACTTCATCAAAGCACCCACAGCGGCACAGCCGGCCAGCTTATGAAAAGTCCTTCTGTCCACTTTTGGCTTATTCCCCCTGACTTGGATCTTCGTCGGCCGACACGGCTACTCTCAATTGCATGCGGATTTCGTCTAGCCCTCGCGGGCACAACCGCAAGGGGCCAATATAGGCGTGCGCTGGAATGACTGTCAAGAGATCGGTCTCTGGATTTCCCTTGTACCTCCCCTGCTCCCCGTCGCATTGGAGCATGTCCCATTTCGGCCGCAGCGAGCGTTGACATTCGCCCCTTTGGGTGTTCTTCTGTCGCAGGTATAGGAGACCGGTTTCCCGCGAGGGTGTGCGAACCGTGTTTCGAGCAGGATCGGTAGCGTGAAAGAGGACATACTCGCTCCTATGAAACAGAATCGTAGAGCCTTTCTTCGGAACTCATTCTTGATCGGCGGAGCCATGGCGCTTCCGGGTCTCGCCGGCGAGGCACAAGCCCCAACTGACTCCAGGCTTCCACCGGATAACGGGGAACCTGAAGGCGCAGGGAGTGCGTTTGTCCGGCAGCAGTTTCAATCCCCGCACAGCAAGTACCGGCCCCTGGTACGTTGGTGGTGGCCAGGCAACGATGTAACCGATCCGGAACTGCGCCGCGAGATCGACGTGCTGGATAAAGCCGGCTTTGGCGGCGCCGAGATCCAGGCCTTCCTCAAGGGCATCGACGAAAAACATCTCTCTGAAGCGCAGTTGCAGCGAGTCAAAAGCTATGGTTCCGCCTCGTTCTTCCGCCACGTTGGCGTCGCGGCCGACGAAGCTCGGAAGCGCGGCATGTTTATCGACTACACCTTCGGGTCCGGTTGGCCATTCGGAGGTGGAGACGAGATTACACCGGAGCTTGCTTCGATCGAATTGCGCTCATCCCATCTGTCCATCGAGGGTCCCGCGAAGCTTGCTGAACAGTTGCAGATCCCCTCGGTCACCGACGGCGATCCCTCAGATAGATCAGAAATACTAAAAGGCTTGCCGGATGGATGGGCAGACCGAATGAAGAAGCGCACCAAGGTTGTTGCCGTTGTCGCCGCACGTGGGCAGGACGCGCAGCGGCAGCTCAACCTGGGCGGCGGCCGCGAGCAGTCCGTCAGGCGGTCCGGCCGACTGGAGCGAGGCACGTCGGTCGATCTCACCTCGCGCCTGCAGCCGGACGGGGTATTGAACTGGGATGTACCGCCTGGGACATGGCAACTCTTCGTCTTTTGCTCTGTACCGACGGCGCAACGAGTGAATGCAGATGCGGGAGATGGCCCGCAACTTGTCATGGATCATATGAGTTCGGAGGCCTTTGCGACCCACGCAAAGCGCGTTGGCGAGAATGCGATTCCTTTTATCGGCGAGTTCTTTGGCAACGGTTTGCGCGCCGTCTTCTGCGACAGCCTGGAGGTCCGTGTGAATCTCTACTGGAGCGACGACTTTCTCGCCGAATTTCGTCGCCGCCGCGGGTATGACCTGCTGCCGTATCTTCCCATACTGAAAGTGCAGACCAGCGGAGGCCCATACGGAGAATTTGTCGATCTCCCCGCTTTCGAAATGCTGGAGATCGGCGATCAGGTCCGCCACGACTATCGCCAAACCGTGTCTGACATTATGATCGAGCGTTTTTACAGCAGGTTTAACCAGTGGGCCCATCAGCACAAGCTGCTGTCTCGCACTCAGGCACATGGATCGCCCACAAATGTATTGCGCGTTTATGGCGAGGCCGATATTCCTGAAACCGAATCCCTCTTCGCTAGCGGCGCTTACGACTTTCTCAAGATGGCCGCATCGGCAGCGCATGTCTATGGCCGCTCCATCGTTGGCAGCGAGTCCTTTGTGTGGACGAACGCCGTCTATCAAACCACACCGGAGAAGATGAAGCTTGCGGCGGATGAACTGCTAACTGCCGGGGTCAACGCAATTGTCTATCACGGCTTTCCCTACATCATCCCCGACCTTCCAGCGCCGGGCTGGCACCCATTTAGCGGAGTGCTCGGTTCAGGGGCCTATTCGTCGCAACTCAACGAACTAAGTCCTTTCTGGCCATACCTGGCGCAGCTCAATGCCTACATCACGCGCATGCAGTACATCTCGCAAATAGGAACCAACATCGCCGCGGTCGCGCTCTACTGGGATGACCTCGTGCATGGCGCGGATGAGCAACCGCCCACGCCGAAGCTGAACCAGGCAATCATGGATGCTGGTTACAACTACGATCACATCAACGCCGACTCGCTGCTGCATTCCACCGTGCGCGACCGGATGCTGATTACCATGGGTGGAGCGCACTACCGGGTTCTCGTTCTTCCTCCATTCCGCGCCATCGACGCGACATTGGCGGGCAAACTCCAGGTTTTCGCAACTGCGGGCCTTCCGATTCTCTTTGCCGGGGAAACTCCATCCCATGCCGATGGCCTTCTGGAGAACGCCCAAAAAACGCAACAGGTGCAGGCCGCGATGCGCGGTATGCACAATCTCCACAATGCTTACTTCTGCGCCGACCTCGAGGGCGTTCCTTCGACGCTGCGGAAAGCCGCGCCTCCCAATGTCAATTTCCATACCAAAGCGGTTCCATTCATCCAGAAGCGGATTGGAAGATTGAACACTTTCTTCCTGCGCAACGATTCCGATGCGATGCAGCACGTCGATGCCGAGTTCGAAGCCGACGGCCAGCCTGAGTTGTGGGATCCATGGACCGGCAAAACCGAAAGCATCGTCAGCCACCGGCGCCAGGGCAGTTGGGTCAAGGTCGATCTCGATCTTCAACCGCTTTCCTCGGCTTTGATCGTCTTCGATCCCGACCATCCACCGCCGCCTGCGATTGCCGCTCCAGTTGCGCGCACTTTGCAACGAACAGAAGAGATCGGCGCAGTCGGCTGGAAACTCACAGCAACCGGCCTCGTTCCTTCCGGCAAGACCGCTGTCCTCCGTCGCGACCTGCCTCGATTGATCGACTGGTCGCTCGATAGCAATCTCCGCGGATTCTCCGGACGCGGAGTTTACTCAACCACCTTCACCGTGCCTGCTGCAGATGCGGGCAAGCAACTCATCCTCGACCTCGGCAATGTAAGAGACGTCGCCGAGGTCGCAATCAATGGCAAATCCGCTGCCACCCTGCTGCTGCGTCCGTACCAGACCGACATCTCAACCTTCGTGCAACCGGGAGAGAACGCACTGGAGATCGCTGTAACCAACGCTCTCTTCAACAGCATGGTCCTGCGCGAACCACGCCTCTTTCGCGCCGGCCCAACAGAAAACCCATCCGGGCTGATGTCCTCGGGGCTCATCGGTCCGGTGCAGATCAAAGTAATGGAGTAACCTCCCATCGCGGGTGGGGACGCACTTCGAAAGGATGCTCAAAATGTTGAAGCGCAGAGAGTTTCTGAAAGTTGCCGGCTCAGCAACCGCAGCCGCAGTGGTTTCGCGGCATCCCCTCTTGGCCGAAATCACTGGCGAGGATGCGGCGCTGCATTTCGTCTCGGACAGCATGGAACTGCAACTGTCCGCCACTGCACCCGAGTTTCTCTCGCTCAACGTCGACGGGCTGGGCAAGGCCCGGCGCGGCGCCAACATCATCGGCGCAAACCAGGCAGACGGAGGCTACAAGGCATCCGCTTCCATCGCCGGCGGAGTGCATCGCGTCGCGTACCGCAGCAACTTGGCCGCCGAGAATTCTCCCCCCGCATGGACGTTGGAATTCTCTGCCGGCGGGATCGTATTGACGTCGGAGTGGTCCGCGGATTTCGACCCCCCCGCAATGGTGTTCCCGTTCAACCTCAATCAGGTGCACAGCACGGTGCTGGGCGTGTACCGGAGAAACAACTTGCTGGCACTCCCGGCGCTCCTTCATTTTCCGGGTCAAGGCTCCCTGCGGCTCACCGCGAGCACCCCCGACATCGGCTTGACCTATACGTCCGATCGGCCAAATTCCAGGGCAAGGCTCTCGCTGCCCGGCGCGGACTTCGAGCATCAGCATGTCGTCTACACCCTGGATATAACCGCAATCTATCCTGACCTGCCGGGCATAGCGGACGATCCGCGCTTCGATGCATTTCGCCGCAACTGGCTGAATGCTTTGCAACTCAATCCGTCGCTCCAGGCGCTCGCCAACAACACCGCCAGCGATAGTTGTGCATTTTGCTACTACGAATTCGCCGACATTGCCGCGCTCACTCCTCCGTTGGCGGAAGGGCTGACGGCTCTCGACGTCATGCGGCAAACGCTGGACCGGATGCTGGCCGGGGGATTTGCCTATGGTTTGCCCGTGGTGCCGGACCATCCAACCACAAGCTCGGATACCTTCCCTTCGATGGTGATCGCTGCAGCCAACTGCGTTCGCGAGGGCCACAGCGATGCGTGGCTCGCCGCAAATTACCATGGAATTCGGGCCTGGGCAGAGTCGATGTTGGCCACCGACAGCAACGGCGACGGCCTGATCAAGTACTGCATCAGCGGCAACTCCGGTATCTGGGGCGAGGGATTTCCCAAACTCAGGCCATCCAATTGGTGGGACACCATCGGCTTCGGATACGAGGACGCATACGCGAATGCGCTCGCGTACAGGGCGCTTGGCGACATGGTCATGCTGGCGAAGAAGCTCGGCAAGTCAGCAGACAGCGCGCGCTACCAGGCCGCGGCCAGGAAGCTGCGCGACGTTTTCTACGCGCGCTTTTATAACCCCGAAACCGGCGTTCTCGGCGGCTGGCGGAGCGCCGACGGACAGCTGCACGATTACTATTTCCTTTGGGTCAACGGCATCGCCATTCACTACGGCCTGGTCGAGAAACCGCAAGCCAACGCGATCATGGACAAGCTGCTCGCCAAGATGCAGGAAGTCGGCTACGACAAATTCAACATGGGATTACCCGGCAACCTCATCACCGTTGCGCTGAAGGATTATGTGCACAAGAATCCCGACGGCCACGTAGGCGGCGGCGTGCGGCCCGACAACGCCGACGGCTTCCAGAACTACGAGAATGCCGGAGCAACCGGCAGCTTTGCGTTCTTCACCTTGGCCGCGCTCTATGACCTGGGCCGCAAAGCCGAAGCCGACAAAATCCTCTTCGCCATGCTCGGCGAATACGGCAGATGCGGCTTTGAGGGCAAAGACGCCAAGGGCCGGTCGAACGATTGGCGGCGCTGGGACGGAACTCCCATGGGCTACGAAGGGTACCTTACCGACAATTACTACGCGCTACTGGCCGTTCCTCTACGCCAGTCGGAAGAGCCCTGGCAAGGCGGCTTCCGGCCGGCGACCACGCTGACCTGACCCCGCCCGGACTTCATCCCCAAAGGCGGTCGCCTCTACGGTGCAATCCGGAAATTGTCGAACTGCACGTGGCTCCAGTCGGAGCCGAGTGCGACCATGCCGTGAGTATGGGAACGGTCCGCGACGCGGGCCAGGGTTTTCGAGTCGAGCAACGGCTCGATCGTCTCCCCCTGACACTTGAGTTCGACGTGGTGCCAGCCCAGGTCGAGCTCCGTTGTAACTCCCGAAGCAAGCACCGCCGTCGCCCGGTTATATCCGGTCGATAGCAGTTGCCAATGGCCATCGGCGCTCACCTTCAGGACATAGCCGCTTGGGTACAGAGCTTTCGCGTCCTTGAAAACATCGGCGGAGTCGATGCGGGCTATCAGCGTCGCTGCTCCATAGCGAGGCACCCGCACATCGGCCGCGACAGTGTAGTCCTTCCAATCGACATTGCCGGCGATCGTAAATGGATCAGGAAGCGGTCCCCACGGAATCGGCTTTTGTGACAGAGCTTGCTCCAGGCATAATCCCTGGCGTTCCATGCAGGGCTCGACCTCAAAGGCCCCATCCTGGTCCGCAAGGTATTTAGGAGATCGGTGGAGTGCCGTCTGCTCGAAGTCATCGCCGTAGGGCATCGGAAAATCTCTAGCCGGGGGAGGCGCCGCGGTGCCCTTTCCCTGACCGGTTGTCGTGGTCAACGTGTAGAGCGACGCTGGATCGAAGGTGTAGGAGAAGCTGGCATCGTGAACCTCAATATCGGAGACATGATCGAACGTGTGAGTGTCGTTGGTCTCCCAGATGTGAACCGTTCCGGATGAGAGCCCTCCCGCAATATGAAATGTGACGGTCTGGGGTGATGTGGCCGCAATCGTCTCCAGCACCACGCTCCAATCCTTCTTATTGGGCGATCGAAGCGCGACCAACGTACCTTGACCTGCAAGCTTGCCGGAGGCCGCATCGAGATATTGCCAACCGGGTTGCGCAAACTGCGTTGTATGCGCAGTGGCCCAGATGGTGCCCTGCACTTCATAGTGGCCTGACCAGGGCGTGTTCGCATACATCAATCCCGAGTTGGGCGCGGCAAGAATGTCATAGTAGGAGGTGATTGGGCTCCAGATCTCAGTCTTGGTGAACCGATCCTCAAGATAGTTGCGATTGTATTTCTGCGCGAGAATGCGTCCGCCCTGCGGCCAATCGCGAGAGACGAAGGGGCCGGAGCCTCCATTCGGCTGATCTTCGCTCGACCACAGGGGAAGTCCCAGTTGCCGCGCTGCTTCGGCGGCGGGCGAGGAGTCGGGTTCGCGAGGGTAGTGAACACCGATGGCTGCGATTGCCTGCTTAAGGAAAAGATCCTGGGCCATCGCGTCTACGATGCCATATTCACTAAAGGCCCCGCCCCCATACATGTCGCAACAAACGATCCGCGTCGAAAGGTGTTCCCGCCGTAGAACGCGATCGAGTTCTTTGACGTAGTTGCCGTCATACACACTCTCGTTCCAGATTCCTACGTATGAGATCTGTAGATGGTGAACGCTCGCGGCTCCCTTGATGAAGTCCGCCACGTAATTCGCCATGTCGGAGGAGTAAAGATGGCCGCCCCCGATCCAGCCCGGCGCGCCCCAGGGCAGTATGTCGAGAATGATGTTCGGGTTGCGCTTTTTCGCTTCCTCCATCAGCCACCATTCATAGCCGCGCGTGTAATCGCGATCTGTCGGCGACCTCATGTGGCTCGGCTCGGAGCCGTCCGTTGAATTCACATCGCTGCCAATCTCTACCTTCAAGTGTTGGAGCGCAGCTCCATAACCCGGCTTGAAGAGGTAATCGAGAATCTGGCTGCGTTGCGGTTCCGGGTAATCGATCAGCAGGCGCGAGGATGCTCCGGCGCTGACTCCCCCTAAGCCTTCGAACAGGCGGCCCGAGTCTCGGCCATCCAGAATGATGGTGTTCGGCCCTTGCTGGGCCTGCGCCGAATAGATCGCGTGTGAGCCGAACCCAATCAGGATCCCGGCGGCCAATGCGGAAAAAGAGAGTTTCAACAAAGACGCGTCTCCAGTATCAGTGAATTTGAGTTTATGTGCATTCCAGTGGATTCGTTGCCATTTCAGTCGACCTGTCTGACCATACGCCAATTCTCGTCTTATGCCGCCGCGCAGCCTTCACCGGTCGCCACATAATCAATTACGATAGATTTCCCCGCCAATACAGCCCAGAATTAACTGTCGCCGGCAGAACATAGAGAGCACCCCGGCGTTATCGGACGTCATTGTAAGAGCAAGAATACAAGGGAGAAAGGCCGATTCCGGTAATCTACTCGCTGCCGGTAAAGATTTAAGAGACCGATCTCTTGACAATATCTTATTTGCGCGTCTATAGTTCGTTTCGCACTAAAAATTCCCAGCCAATAAGCAACCGCGACAGGGCTCTCAAGAGCGGGAATCAGGAGGCTTTTCAAATGCAATCGATTACAACCAATCATAAGCATGATGTTGCCATGGCCATCCTTAGCCGGCTGATGCCAGTCCTGCTTCTCCTCGCGGTCCTCAGCGCCAACCGTGCTTTCGCCCAGATGGATCAGGGCGCCATCACCGGAACTGTCGTGGACACCTCCGGCGCGGTGATCCCCGCTGCCCAGGTCACGCTAACCGACATCGACACCGGCCTGGTGCTGACCGACAAAGCAAACTCCAGCGGCGCCTACTTCTTTTCGCCCATCAAAATCGGTCACTACACCGTGAGCGCGACCGCAGCCGGTTTCGACACCGTGGTGCAGGAAAACATAATTGTGCACGTCACCGACCGGCTGAACATTCCCCTGACGCTCAAGCCCGGCAAGGTGACCGAGACAGTCACGATTACCACAGCGCCGCCGCTGCTTCAGACCGAGACCGCTGAAACGGCCGTCGACGTCGACTCGAAGTTCCTCAACGATGCGCCGCTTGCCAATCGCAACTGGATCTTTATCGCGCAGGAGGCGCCGGGCACAACGCCGGAGGTGGGCCGCGGCGCCGGTAACGGCGACTTTTCCTCGAACGGCCAGCATGCCGAGCAGAACAACTACATGCTCGACGGCGTGGATAACAACACCACCAACAGCGACTATATCAACGGGTCCGGGTACAACCTGGCGCCTCCGCCGGATGCCATCCAGGAATTCAAGATGGAAACCAGCAACTACAGCGCCGAGATCGGCCGTGGCCATGCTGCAGTGATCAACGCCACCACCAAGTCCGGCACTAACCAGTGGCACGGCGATGTCTGGGAGTACGTAAGAAACACCAGGTTCGACGCGCTGGTCTGGACCCAGGCCCCAGGCTCATCGCCTGCGACTTTCCACTTGAACCAGTTTGGCGCCACCCTTGGCGGACCGTTTTACAAGAATCACCTGTTCTATTTTGGCGACGTTCAGGAGTCCCGCTTGGTGAATGGAGCGACTCCCAGCACCCTTAGCGTGCCTACGCCGCGCGAACGCCAAGGCGACTTCAGCGAGCTTCTCAATCCCACGTGGGCCAATAATTCCTGCCCCACAGTGCTGTACACGCCCAACACCAACACCGGAGTGTATAAGTGCTCAAGCAACGTAGTAGCAACCGCGCCCAGCGGCACGCTGCAGCAATTCGGCACCTCCCAATATACGTATGACGGTTATACGTTCGCCCCTGGTCAGAACGTCTTTTCACCAAGCCAACTCGATCCGGTTGCCCAGAAAATCCTTCAGCTCTACCCCTGCCCCAACTACGCTGCTGCCGGCCAACCCAATTTCGGCAAAGCAAATGGCGGTTGGAGTACGGGCAACTGCAACTCTCCGACAGACGTGGACTTCGGACCGACCGGCAGCAACTACCAGACCGACCTGACGTCGACGTCTGACCCGATCAATTGGGATCAGCGCCTCGACTGGAACATCAGCAGCCAGGACCTGGCCACGTTCCGCGTCGACTACCAGCACACCATCAACACCTTCGTTGCGCCCCTGGGTCCCATCCTCGATGGAACTGGAAGCTACCAGGGTCACAACCAGTCCTACCTGAGCGACAACTTCATGCTCAGCGAGACCCACACCTTCTCGCCCAACCTGATTAACGAATTCCGCTACAGCTTCATTTGGGCCAACAGCTCAAACCTGCAGTACGGCTATAACGCCAACATATCGGCCTCCCTGGGATTGGGTGGCGTTCCGTTCAGCGAGGGTCCGCAGAACGGCGGCCTGCCGTCCACCAGCGATGGCTTCACCACCTTTGGGGCCCACGGCAACGACCCCGCCCACGAGGGCGAGAACGCCTACGAGATCCTCGACAACGTCACCAGGGTGATCGGCAACCATTCGCTGAAGATGGGCTTCGAGGCCATGCCTCAGCGCTGGTACAGCACCAACGCTGCGAACCCGCGCGGAAGCTACAGCTTCAATGGTCAATTCACCCAGGTCACGGGATTGGGCGGCCCCAGCGGAAATGCCGGCGCGGACTTCATCGCCCTGGGCACAAACCCGAACGGCACATATACCACCACGGACAACATGGCCAGCGCCGCCATCAGCACGTTTACCTATACCCACTTCGTGCAGCAGTACATGGCCGGCTACATCCAGGATGACTGGAAGGTGACGCCCAAGCTCACCCTCAACCTTGGGCTCCGCTACGAGTACTTCACGCCCAAGAAGGAGCAGGCCGACCAGTTGGCGAACTTCATAATGGAGAACAGCGCCATGACCCCGAACGGCGCAACCGGAGCGGCGCAGTTGGTGTTTCCGCAAAGCCAGATGAACCTGAAGCTTGCACCCAACCTCACGGCGGTGCTCAACGCGGATAACGTTCAGGTGGTATACACCCATAACCGGTACCTGTCGGCATTTCCCAAGGCCAACTGGTCGCCGCGGGTTGGCGCTGCCTACCAGATCGACAACAAGACCGTCGCGCGCATCGGAGCAGGCGTCTTCATGGGCGGCTTCGAGCCGGGCGGCGGTGCGGCCAATGTGCTCAACCCCCCCTTCATCATGAACGCAAGCTCGCAGGCCCTGCCCAGTTGCACCCAGGGAACGTATTGCGAATCGCAATATGCCTTCGGCAACACCCTCGAAACCGGTCTCGGAGCATTCCAGTCGGGGGGTGGAATCGGCAACTTCGCTTCCTTCCCAGCCGTCTCGGAAGAGGACCAGGTGATGCACATGCCGTACACCATGAACTACAACCTCAGCCTGGAGCGTTCTTTCTGGGGCCAAACCACAGCAACGGTGAGCTACGTGGGCAGCCTGGGACGCCATCTGGTGACGGGCCTGAACAATCCCGACATGCCGCAGGCGATTACCATTGGCGGCCAGCAGGGCAACGGGTTCACGCCGGCCCCGCATCTCAGCGGCCAGTTCTGGATGTCGTGGGTGGGCGCAAGCTCGTACAACTCGCTCCAGGCTACGGTGCAGAGGCGCTTTAGCCACGGGTTGGCCCTCCTGACCTCCTATACCTGGGCCCACGCCTTCGATAACACCGTCGATCTGCTCGGCGGCGACTACGGCTCTTACAAGCAGTCCGCGCTCATCCCTATCCGGTATGAGTGGGGCCAGTCCGGCTACGATATCCGGCAGCGCGTCGTCGTCAATGTCGATTACAACCTGCCGTTCGGAGTCGGACAGCAGTTCGCAAACCACCCGGGCGTGCTGGACTTGCTCATCGGCGGATGGAAGACCGACATGGAGTTTTCGGGTCAGGGCGGTCAGCCGTTTACGGTCGGAATCGCCAGAATCTCGGGCTGGGGGAATGCCAACGGCGGCCTCGCCAACAGCGCCATCAAGGTTGGCAATCCGCGTTCGAGCAGCCTGACGGCTCCGCCACAAGGGAACCCGGCGACCGCGAGCGGCCAGGTCGCAACAAATCCGCCGTCGAATACAGCTGCAAATAGTTGCGCGGCTCAGACCAGGACAAGGCAGCGCTGGTTCAACCCGTGCGCCTTTGCTGACCCGATCGGTGTCGAAAGCAATAGCGCGGCTGCTATAGCTGCCCTGGCGCCTTACGCAACCGGCTACTTCAGCTACTATTCGCCGGCCATCGGCGCCGATTCGGCGCTTGCCGACGGGGCATTCAATACCAACGGGACGCCCAACTCCCTCGGGGCGGTGCCGTACGTTACCGGCTACGCGGCCGCGGCGCCCTTCTTCGGCAGCCCCAAGAACGATGCTTCCGGGCCGGGCAACTGGAGACTGAACTCGTCACTCTTCAAGGACTTCAGAATGCCCTTCAAAACTTGGAGCGAGCAGTACCTGGAGTTTCGTGCCGACGCCTTCAACATTCTCAACCACCCGAGCTTCGGCAACCCTGGCAACACCAGCACGAATCTCGGCACCAACTCCGTCTCGCTTACCGGAACGGGGTCCAACCAGACCAACACCATCGACGCACGAATGTTCCAACTGTCAGCGAAGTATGTGTTCTAGCTCGCGCGTGCAAGTCTCTTAGTCACCGCCGTCGAGGCCGCTCTCTCCTGGGAGGGCGGCCTTGAACGGTGGGGTTCCAGGTAACTAGCCCGATAGTCCAGATTGCCGCAAACGACCCGCGGTCAGGCTGCGGCTGCAATTCTTGGCACTTGAACTCCCTCAAGCCCCGCGGCTGCAGGATTCCAGCCGATAGCATAAACTCCGGGTTGCCGGATGGAGAGTGTTGGATGATGCGTTTTTCCTTGAAGCAGGCCCGTCTCGCCGCCCCCCTTGCAGCGTTCTGCCTCGCCGCTGCGGTCCACGCCCAGACCATGAAGGCGCCGGACGTCACCACGACGCCGACCCTGTACGTCGTCGACTACGCGCATCTCGACACCCAGTGGCGCTGGAACTTTCCCCAGACCATCAGTGAATATCTGCTGAAGACCCTGCGCGTGAACTTCGATTACATGGACAAGTACCCGCACTATGTCTTCAACTGGACCGGCTCCAATCGCTACCGCCTCATGAAGGAGTATTACCCGGACGATTACGCCCGGCTGCAACAGTACGCTGCCAAGGGCCAGTGGTTCCCGGCGGGATCCTCGGTGGAAGAAGGCGACGTCAACCTGCCCAGCGCCGAAGGACTGTTTCGCCAGTTCCTCTACGGCAACGAGTACTTCCGCAAAGACCTCGGCAAGGCCAGCACCGAGTTCATGCTGCCGGACTGCTTCGGTTTTCCCGCTTCGCTGCCCAGCATCCTCGCCCATGCGGGAATCAAGGGGTTCTCGACCCAGAAGCTCAATTCCGGCTGGCAGCCGGCGCCGCTGGTCGGCGGTCCCGACTCTCCCGAGCAGACCCCGGTTGGGATTCCATTCAACGTCGGCCTGTGGATCGGACCCGACGGAAAAAGTGTGATCGCCGCATTGAATCCCGGCGGCTATGGCAGCCGCGTTCACAGCGATCTCAGCGAGCCTCCGCCGCAACTCACCCCGCAGCAGGAAGCGCAGATGACCCCCGAACAGAAGACCGCCTTCCTGCGTTCCCGCGATCTTAACTGGGTCGATCGCATCAACCTCGATGGCAAGGTAACCGGCGTCTTTGCGGACTATAAATATGTCGGCACCGGCGACACCGGCGGCGCCACCAACGAAGACAGCGTCAGAATCCTCGAAGCCACCGTCACGCAAAGTGAAACATCGCTGCCCACGCCTCCTGGTATTCCCGCGCCCACCGACGCCAGACAGCGACTCGGCCAGGGTCCCGTGCACGTCGTCGAGTCCGCTGCCGACCAGATGTTCAATGACATTAAGCCCGACCTGACTGGCCGCATGCCGACCTACAAAGGCGATCTCGAACTCATCAATCATTCCGCCGGCTCATTGACCTCTCAGGCGTATCACAAGCGCTGGGTCCTCAAGAACGAACTGCTCGCCGATGCCGCAGAAAAATCCTCGGTGGCTGCGCAATGGCTCGGAGCAAGAACCTACCCTCAGCAGCGCCTCAACGATGCCTGGGTGCTGTCCCTCGCCGGTCATTTCCACGACACGGCGGCGGGCACTGCAACGCCGCAGGCCTATCAATTCGCCTGGAACGACGACCTCATCGCGGCCAACCAGTTCGCCGGCATCTTGACCTCGGCCACCCAGGCGATCGCGTCCGGCCTCGACACCCAAACCGCAGGCACTCCCATCGTCGTCTTCAACCCGCTCAACATCGCGCGTGAGGACGTCGCGGAAGCGAATGTCGATTTCGCCGCCGCTCCCAAAGGCGTGCGTGTCTTTGACGCAGCCGGACACGAAGTCGTCCCCTCCCAACTCGAAGGCAACAAGGTTCTCTTCGTGGCGAAAGTTCCCTCGGTCGGCTATGCCGTGTTTGACATCCGGCCCGCCGAAACCGTTGCCGCGCAGTCGTCACTCAAAGTCACAGAGTCTTCGCTCGAGAACGATCGCTATCGCATCCATCTCGATCCCAATGGCGACGTCGCCAGCATCTATGACAAGTCCCTGAACAAGGAGCTGCTCTCCGGTCCCATCCGCCTGGCCATCACCACCGACGTGCCCAGCATCTACCCCGCCTGGAACATGGACTACGCCCAGGTCGAAGCCCCGCCCCGCGCTTATGTCGGTGGCCCCGCCAAGATCCGCATCGCAGAAAACGGCCCTGTGCGTGTCTCCCTCGAAGTCACGCGCGAGACCGAAGGCTCCCGATTCACCCAGACCATTAGCCTTTCCGCCGGTGATGCCGGCAATCGCGTGGAATTCGGCAGCGCGATCGACTGGCGCGGCCTCACCTCAAATCTAAAGGCCTCCATCCCGCTTGCGGCATCGAACCCCGAAGCGACCTACAACTGGGAGGTCGGAACAGTTCAGCGCCCAAATGCGGCCACGCGTCAGTTCGAAGTTGCCTCGCATCGCTGGATCGATCTCACCGACAAGGGCGGCGCCTTCGGCACCACCATCCTCACTGACCTCAAGAACGGCTCCGACAAGCCGAATGACAATACGCTTCGCCTCACCCTCCTCCGTTCACCCGGCATGCAGCCCTCCACCAACGGCCAACCGCCAAGCTACAGCGATCAAGCCAACCAGGACTGGGGCCATCACGAATTCCAGTACGGCCTCACCGGACACGAAGGCGATTGGCGCACTTCCCAGACAGACTGGCAAGCCTACCGCCTCAGCGACCCGCTCATCGCCTTCGCAACGGTCAAACATCCCGGCACACTCGGCAAGAGCTTCTCCCTGCTACATCTCAACAATCCGCGCATCCGGGTCCTCGCTCTCAAGAAAGCCGAGGAAAGCGACGAAGTCATTATCCGCATGGTCGAACTCGATGGAAACCCGGAACCCGATGTAACGGTCTCCTTTGCCGGCCCGGTCGTCGCCGCCCGCGAAGTCAACGCGCAGGAGCAGCCTGTAGGTTCGGCGACCATCAGCAACGGAGCACTCGCCACCTCGTTCACCGCATACCAGCCGCGCACCTTTGCCGTGCGCCTCGGCGCTTCCGCAACCAAACTCGTCGCCATTCAGTCTCAACCGGTCGCGCTCCAGTACGACCTCGCCGTCGCCACCAACGACGACACCAAGACTCCCAACGGTGGATTCGACGGCCAGGGCAACGCCATGCCCGCCGAAATGCTGCCCACCCACATCGCCTACCATGGCGTCGACTTCAACCTCGCCCCCGCAAAGACCGGCTCCCCGAATGCAGTCGTCGCCAAGGGCCAGTCCATCCCCCTCCCCGCCGGCCACTTCAACCGCGTCTACATCCTCGCTGCTTCCGCGAATGGAGACCAATCCGCCACCTTCCGTCTCGGCGATCGCCCCGTAACTCTCAACATTCAGGATTGGGGCGGCTTCATCGGCCAGTGGGACACGCGCATCTGGAAAGATCTGCCCCACACCAACTGGGCGATCTCTGCCCACCACGCCGTCTGGCCCCCGCCGGACATGGCGCAGCGCGAGAAGCCCGACCCTGCCCCCTCATATCCCGGCGACTACCTCGGCCTCGAAGCCGGCTTCGTCAAGCCCGCGGCTCTGGCCTGGTATGCATCGCACCATCACACCGCGGACGGGCTCAATCAGCCCTATCAGTACTCGTATCTTTTTGCCTACTCCGCGGATCTCAAGCCCAACGAAAGAACACTCACGTTGCCGGATAACAGCAAGATCCGGATCCTCGCAATCTCCGTCGCCCAGGAGAATCCCCAGTTGGACCCTGCGCATCCTCTCTTCGACACGCTCAACCGAACCGAGCCCCCGCAGGCGATGGAGAAGGCGCTCCCGTGATCGATTCGCCCGCGTCGCGCGAATCGAAGATGGAGCCGCTCGCCACGTCTGTGAATTGTGCCACGATCTCGCGCCGGGAGTTTCTGCGCAACTGCGCCGCCACCACGACGCTGACTGCCTTGCCCATTCCCGTATGGGCCGCCCGGCAGCTTCCACTCATGCGTGGCGCAGCCGCACACACGGTCTCATTGGATGGCGACTGGCTCTTTGGCGGAAAGCTCGACCCCTCGGCCCCTGACCCCCGCGCGCTCGATCCCCTCTTCGACGACTCCCATTTTTCCCGCGTCACCTTGCCCCACTGTGTCACCCCACTCTCCTGGCAAAAATGGGATCCCGCCACATGGGAGGACGTCTGGCTCTATCGCCGTCACTTCAAAACACCGGACGCGCCATCGCCGCATCGTGCCTTTCTCCACTTCGATCGCGTGATGACCACCGCGACTCTCGCACTGAATGGCCGCGCCCTGGAACCTCATCTCGGCGGCTATCTGCCCTTCCAGCGTGAGATCACTGAAATAGTCAAAGAGAACAACACCCTCGCAGTCGAAGTTGACTCACGCTTCCTGCCTGTTCCGCCCGCCGGCAATCCGAAGGGCCCCGGTTCCGTGGACTACTTACTGCCCGGCGGCATCACAGGCTCAGTCCATCTCCGTATTCTCCCCCAGGTCTTCATCAGCGACGTCTTTGCCAAGCCGCTCGATGTTCTAGCTCCCACCCGCCGTCTTCAGGTCACCTGCACCGTAGACGCAGGCGCTCGCCTGCCTGGCCATCTTCGCCTTTCCGCCACGCTGTCGTCCGCCACAGCGAAAATCGCCGAAACCTCCAGCAACCTCGTCATCCCGCAGCTCGGCGAGACCGAACTCACCCTCACGTTGACCGGCCTCGCCAAGGTCGAACTTTGGGACGTCGACGCACCTCACCTCTACAATCTCACTGTCACCCTTCTCCACGGCGAACAACCCATACACACCTACCAAACGCGCATCGGCTTCCGCGAAGCTCGCTTCGACACAGACGGGTTCTACCTCAACGGCCGTCGGCTCCAGCTATTCGGACTCAACCGTCACGAGCTCTACTCCTATGTCGGATATGCCATGCCCCCGCGCGTCCAGCGCCGCGACGCCGAAATCCTGCGCCACAACTTCAACTGCAACATCGTGCGCTGCTCCCACTATCCGCAATCTCCCGCCTTTCTCGACGCCTGCGATGAACTAGGTTTGATGGTCTGGGAGGAGCCGCCCGGCTGGCAATACATCGGCGACGAGCATTGGCAGGACATCGTCGTCGAAAACGTCCGCGACATGGTCTTCCGCGATCGCAACCGTCCCTCCATCATCATCTGGGGAGTCCGCGTCAACGAGTCGCGCAACGATCAGCCTCTCTACCAACGCACCACGGCGCTCGCGAAATCCCTCGACCCAACGCGTCCAACCTCAGGCTCCATGACCGGCTTCGGCAACTGGCAGCAGGAGTGGCATCAGGACGTCTTTGCCATGGACGACTACCATTCCGCACCCGACGGCACGGTCGGCATCTACCCGCCCCTCCCGGACGTCCCCTACATGTTGTCCGAAACCGTGGGGCAATACTCCTACGGCGCCGGCGGCTTCAATAACAAATACCGGCGCGCCGGCGATCTCGCGTTGCAAACCAAACAGGCCATCTTCCACGCCCAGGCGCACGACCGGGCAGCGGCGTACCCTCGTTGCGCCGGCGCAATTGCCTGGTGCGCCTTCGACTATGCCAGCCTCATGAACGATTACGCCGGCGTCAAATGCCCTGGCATCGCCGACGTCTTCCGGCTCCCGAAACTGGGAGCATCCTTCTATCGCTCCCAAGTCGACCCGCGGACGAGACCTGTAATCGAGCCCAACTTCTACTGGGATTTTGGTCCGGCTTCGCTCCGTGGTCCCGGCGCCCGCGCCTCCATCTTCTCCAATTGCGACCGCCTGGAGCTCTGGATCGGCGGCAGGAAGTTTGCCGACCTTCGCCCCGACGCCAGCGCCTTTCCGCATCTCAAGTACCCGCCCTTCTTCGCGGATCTCGACCTCGACGGCTCAACCGCCCCTGAACTCCGCATCGCCGGATATCTGGGCGACCGTCTCGTCCTGTCGCGCTCGTTCTCATCCGACCATTCCGCCGATCGGCTTTCCTTGAAACCGGACGACGCCGAACTCAAGGGAGACGGGGCCGACGCCACCCGCCTCGCGTTCCAGGCCACCGACAAGTTCGGCGCACCCCGCCCGTTTGTCCAAGGCGAGATCGCCTTTCAAATCCATGGCCCTGGGGTCATCGTAGGCGATAACCCGTTTCAACTTGGGGATAGCGGCGGCTCTGGCGCCGTTTGGATCAAGGCCGCGCCCGGAGCGGCAGGGACGATCAGAATCGAAGCCGCACACTCTTCGCTGGGGAGGCAAACCGTTGCCATCCAGGTCCGGGCAGCCCCTAACCCCGCTTAGCGTCAGGATCATTTCGCGCCGATCCGCGGGTTCCGGGAGTCTCAGTTCCAGAGATCGCTCTCGTGACACTGTCAAAATCACAGTAATTCCGCCCAATAACCGGCCATATCCTTGACATTGGGGCCCGCGCATAGATACAGTTTCAGGGTAAACGAGAGACCGGTTTCTCGGTTCGGGAACGAGAACCGCCAGCCGGGCGCCCGTCCTTCAAGAGGAGTCGATCATGATCAACACGGAATCATCAGTCGAGCAGTTGACCCGGGAGGCTTTGGAGGCTGGGGAAGGGATCCTCCGGCTTGCCCCAACCTGGGTTCCAAGGTCCTACCTCGTGCCGGGACGGAGACTCAAACTCGATTCGCGCGATCTCTACGCGTACGGAACCCATCGCGGCGGCATCGATGAACGTTGGATCGCCTCCACCACTTTTGCCATGAACGAGAATCGCACTCCGGACGAAGGGCTTAGCTTCGTGGTCTCCGAACGAGAGCGGTTCACGCTCAAGGAGGCTGTCGCTGCCGAAGGCCCGCGCATGATCGGCAAGACCATGTGGGAGACCTATGGCCGCTGGCCGGTCTACAGCAAGTTCTTCGATAACTTCGGTCCCATCCCGCACCACCTCCACCAGAGCGAGGAGCAAGCCAAACTGGTGGGCCGGGAAGGCAAGCCGGAGGGATATTATTTTCCTCCTCAGCTCAATGCCACCTCTGGCAACTTCCCGCACACCTACTTTGGCCTTGAGCCAGGCACCACCAGGGAAGAGATTCGCAAGTGCCTCGAACGCTGGGACACCGGCGACAACGGTATTCTCGACTTCTCCAAGGCGTATCGGCTCAAGCCTGGAACCGGTTGGCTCGTGCCGCCGCGCGTTCTCCATGCGCCCGGATCGCTCCTGACCTACGAACCGCAATGGGGCAGTGATGTCCTATCGATGTTCCAGTCGATGGTGGACGGACGCCGCGTAGAGCGGGAACTCCTGGTTCAGGATGTGCCCAAAGAGAAGTACAACGACCTGGATTTCCTGGTCGATCTCGTCGACTGGGAGCGCAACATGGATCCCAACTTCAAGAACAAGCATTACATCGAGCCCATTCCGGCGGCAGGTTCCAACACAGAAACCTACGTCGACAGGTGGGTCGTCTACGGCACAATTGCCGGGAAGCAGCGCTTCAGCGCGAAAGAGCTTACGGTCCTCCCCGGTGCGAGCTGCACCATCCGCGATCCAGGGGCGTACGGCCTCATTGTCACTCAGGGACACGGCAAGCTCAACAAGCTGTACATCGACTGTCCCTCGCGCATTCGCTTCGGACAAATGACCCAGGATGAGGTCTTCGTCTCCTATGAAGCCGCTACAGCGGGCGTGACCTTTACCAACCCTTCGCCAACCGACCCCTTGGTAACTCTGCGTTACTTCGGACCCGACGTTCATTCAGACATGCCCAACGTGGGCGACCATACCCTTTGAACCGGGCCCAGTGGATGACTGTAGTTGCCGCGGGAGCCCAGGACATCATTTGGCGCTCCGCGGAATAAGGAGTTCAGCGATGCAGCGCCAGCATTTCGAAAGCAAAAACGCGAAGATTCACGACCAATTCCGTCAGCTCAGAAAGAACCACCCGGAAAGGTTCAAGGCTCGCCTCAACCTCTCGTGGAGCAACTGGGGGTTCGGTCGGGAATCCCTCCTGGATTCCGCGGAACGCCTGCAGCAGGCCAAGGTTCCCTTCATCGAGTTGCACGGCAATCACTACGGGCCGGACCTCGGATATAAGGTTGACGAAACTCTCAGGATTCTCGGCGATCACGACCTGCGAGTCTCCGGCGTCTGCGGCATGTTCTCCGCCGACAACGACCTGTCGAGCAATCGTGCAATCTGCCGCCAGGCAGCCGTCGATTATCTCAGACGAGAGATTCCCTTCACCAAATCCGTCGGTGGATCCTACCTGTTGGTGGTGCCGGGAGCTGTAGGTAGGCCAAAGGCCTATGACGACGTGGAATTCGATCGTTCCGCGGAAACTCTGGCAATCCATGCTGACTGGTTTGTCGAGCAAGGTGTAAAGGCTGCAATCGAACCCATCCGGTCCGCTGAAGTCTCGCTCGTCCACACCGTAGCCGACGCGAAGCGATACATCGCTGAGGTCAACCACCCTGGAGTAGCGCACATCAATGGCGACGTCTATCATATGCAGTCGGAAGAAAGCCACATTGCCGACGCCCTCCTGGACGCCGGAGACCAGCTCATCAACCTCCATTTTGCGGACAGCAACCGATGTGCTTTAGGAGAAGGATCGATCGACGTCTGCACTATCATCCGCGCTCTGTATGTCATCGGTTACAACCGGGAAGGGCATTTTGTGACATTCGAACCGCTCGGTCCCGGTGGCGATCCATATCCCGCCATGTATGGCAGGCCCGATAAGACCAAGCTCGATGCGCTGGTCCACAACAGCATCCGCTATTTCCGCGAATGCGAAGAACTGGTGCTCTCGGAATAATCTCGAATCGCAGCGACAGCGAAGAACGACCTCTCAGTGTTGAAGAACCTGGCTAGCCAAGGATGTGTCAATGACTATGTGCACTATGGTGGCCGCATGGATGCCTGCAGTCGGCGGGCGATTAATCTCGCTGTCCTTTTCTGACATCCTCATCATCGTCTTGTACTTCGTCATGGTGCTGGGAATTGGCATTTACCTCAAGAGCTACGCCAATACCTCCAGCGATTTCTTCATGGCCGGGCGCGAGATGACCGCTTGGGTCGCGGGTCTCAGCTTCCTCTCCGCCAATCTGGGCGCTCTCGAGCTGATGGGATGGGCAGCATCCACCTACCAGTACGGAATCCTGGCGGCACACTTCTATTGGATCGCGGCCTTCCCGTCCATGGTGTTTCTCGGACTGGTCATGATGCCGTTCTACTACATCTCCAAAACCCATTCCGTCCCCGGCTATCTTCGGCTTCGCTATAACGAGTCAACCCGGGCCCTGAGCGGCATTTCGTTTGCCTTCATGACCGTCCTCATGTCGGGCATCAATATGTACGCCATGGCCATCGTCATGAAAGTAGTTCTCGGATGGAACATCCATTTCAGCATCTGGGTTTCTTCTCTCACGGTTGCGGTCTACGTCACGTTAGGCGGACTGTACTCCGCAATCTTCAATGAGGTGCTTCAGTTCTTCCTCATCTGGCTGGGCGTCCTGGCCGTTCCCATTCTTGGGATGATTGAGGCGGGTGGGTGGTCCGGCCTGGTGCGCAAGATCCACGAACGAGTGCAAAGCGACGACTACGTCCACCTCTGGAGAACACTAGGCACCTTTTCTGGAAACCCAATGGGCGTGCACTGGACCGGGATTCTTTTTGGCCTGGGTGGAGTGATCGCATTCGGCTACTGGACCACCGACTTTCTTGTCGTCCAGCGAGCCATGGCTGCAAAGGACCTCAGGTCCGCGCAGTTCGCTCCCATCATCGCTTCCTACTTCAAGATGATCGTTCCTCTCATCGTCATCCTCCCCGGCCTCTTGGGACTGGCGGTCCTGCCCTACCATTTGGTTCCGGAGAGCGCCGCAGGTCCCGGGATGCACAGCTATAACGAAGTCCTTCCCCTCATGCTCGCGCGCTACTGCGGCCCCGGACTCTTAGGCCTGGGCGTCACCGCGCTCATTGCCGGCTTCATGTCGGGAATGGCCGGAAATGTAAGCGCGTTTGCAACCGTATGGACGTACGACATCTACCAGCCCTACATCCGCAAGAAGGCAACCGACGCGCATTATGTCCTGGTCGGCCGCTGGTGCACCATCGTGGGAGTCATTCTCTCCATCGGCACGGCCTACTTCGTAACTCAGTTCAAGAGCATCATGGATTATATGCAGGCGCTGGTGAGTTTTTTCATCGCGCCCCTATTCGGCACGGTCATCATCGGCATGATGTGGAGGCGGGCCACGCCAAAGGGAGGGTTCTGGGGCCTCCTCGCTGGAACCGGATCCTCGATCGCCATGTACACACTGGTCAAGATCCACCCCGCTTATCTTTCCGTGATCGCTCTTTCGCCGAACGCGAAGGATATGGCAGAGAATCTTTACCGCGCACTGTGGTCCTGGATTATCTGCGTTGTGGTCACCATCGTCGTCAGCCTGTTCACAAGGCCGAAGCCCGCCTCTGAGCTAACCGGGCTGGTCTATGGCTTCACAACCATTCCATCCGAAAGAACTCTGCCGCTTTATAAGAGACCTATCTTCTGGGCCGGTGGCGTAGCTATCTTCTTCGTCGCCCTGCAGTGGATGTTCTGGTAATGACAACTCTCGAGAGCAAACACGACGACACAAGAATGGAGGTCACTCGATGAGCGGAAAAACCCACATGCTGCCGGTTTGGTTCTTCATTGGAATCCTGCTGACAATCTACGGATTTATTATCTTGACCACGTCGATGGTGGACTTCTCACAGCCAACCACCGTCGTGCTCGCGAAGTATCATCCCGGCATCTTCGGAGGTATCCTCCTCTTACTGATCGGAGGCGGTTACACGTTCTGGTTCTGGCCGGGGCGCCAAAAACATAACTAGGAGGACGCTGAAAGACGCTTTTCGTTAAGGGCACGGATTTATCCGTGCCATAAACGCAACGTAATCAACCGGGCTTTAGCCTCTGAGGTCACTGTCCCCGGCCCACACTAGCTTTTTCATCACGCTCCCGGAGCCTAAGATCGCGATGCTATCGACCATTCCTGGCACCGCTCATGTGCCAAGTACTGTACCGAGTAGACTTATTCTGCGGTTGTTTGCGAGGTAGCCATTGAACATCAGGGAAATTGCACGCCGTGCACGAGTCTCACATTCAACGGTCTCCAGAGTCATCAATAATGTTGATACCGTAGACCGTAAGCTGGCTCGTCGCGTGCAGGCGGTGATCGATGAAGTCGGCTATCGTCCCAACTACCAGGCCCGGGCCTTGGCGCGCGGCAGAAGCCGCACCGTAGGTCTCATCGTTTCGGAAATTAGCGGCGGCAACCCATTCTTCTCTGAAATCATCCTCTATTTCGAGAGAGCGGCAGTAGAACGCGGCTATGAGGTGCTCGTCAGCTTCGCGGACACTGAGACTCACCCTGACCATGTCGCAACCTGCGCGGTTCGAATGCAGGAGCGGCAAGTGGAGGGAATCGCTGTCCTCACCTTTGGAATGGAACAGCACCTCATTGGTTCGTCGATCGATATCCCAATGATCTATGCCGGAAACGACAGCGACCTCCCCGGCATCAAGAATGTTCGCATCAATTACCTCCCGGGCATGCGAGATGCGGTGAAACATCTGGTGGATTTTGGTCATCGGCGAATTGGATACCTTTGTGGCCAACTCAATTGGATAAGCTTGCGCACTCGTTACGAAGCCCTTCGAAAGGCAATCAAGGCAGCAGGTCTCCCACTGGAAAAGGAGCTATTTGTCGAATGCCCTCACACTTGGGAGGGTGGCGCTACCGGCATTGCAGATTTGATGAATCTTCCCAAACCTCCCACCGCTGTCATGTGCTGCAACGATGTAGCCGCCATCGGGGCACTCAAGGCATTGAGTACCCGAGGCCTGCAAGCTGGTCGCGATATCGCGCTCATCGGGTTCGACGATCTCACCATCTGCAAGTTCACACAGCCATCATTAACTACCATCCAGTTTGCGCCCAGTGAGATTGCCCCCCTCGCTTTTCAAGCGCTGCTCGACGAGATCGAAGGAGGGAAGAGCGGACTCGTCTATGAGTACAAGACGAAATTCATCCTTCGTGAATCGACCTGTGCGCCCCGGCTGTGAGCTGCCTTAACTTGGTCTGATTTCCGCGCAGATTCCAGCCCCGCTTGAGGTTACAGCAATGAGCAACTCCCCTACCTCGTCGAGTCGCCGCACCTTCCTCAAGTCCTCTGGGCTCGCGGTTGCGGCCGCCGTTGCGGGCACTTCCCAGGCATCCGAAGCTACCCCGCCCAACCAACTCCAGGCCGGCGAGGCGGCGTCATCGAAACCTCTCACCGATCCCGTCTCCCTGGTCAACCTTCTTCAGGGAACGGACTCCACGCGCAGTTTCTCCCGCGGCAACACTCTTCCTATTGCCGCTCTTCCCTTTGGCATGGCTCACTGGACGCTCCAATCCGCCGCCGATACCACCTGGATGTTTCAGCCCGGCGAGCGGCGCATTCAGGGCTTTCGCTCCACCCATCAACTCAGTCCATGGCTCAGCGACTACGGTCACGCCACCTTCCTCCCATTCTGTGGAGAGATCAATCCCGCTCCGTCGGACCGAGCCACGTCCTACCGCCCCGAGGATTCCACGCTCGCTCCCCACTCTCTCCGCCTCCACCTCGCACGCTACGGCATCGACGCGGAATTGATCCCAACCGAACGCTGCGCGCTCATCACGGCTTTCTTTCGCAAGCCGCAAGCCCCCGGCTTCCTCTTCGATATCCCCGGAGAAAATCCTCCCGAAATTCATCAGGACGCCGCTCGCCGCATCATCGCGTTTACGTCCACTGCGAACTCCGGTGGTGTTCCCAAGGGATTCGCCACCTACTATGTTCTGCAATTTGCGCAGCCCTGGCAGTCTTTTGAAACGAAGCAGCTAAAGAATCACGGCATCGGCTTAGTCCACTTTGCCGCCGACGCCAAAACGCTGGATGTCCGCATCGCAACCTCCTTCATCTCCTTCGAACAAGCGCAGCGCAATCTCGACCAAGAGCTCGCCACAACCTCTGCCGCAGCCCTTCGCCAACAGGGCAAGGACGTATGGAACCAGCATCTTCTCCGCATCGAGATCGAAGGCGGCAGGCTCGACCAACAGCGAACCTTCTACTCCTGCCTGTACCGCACGCTACTTTTTCCCCGCATCTGGCACGAACCCGACGCTGCCGGCGCCATGCAGCACCGCAGCCCCTACACCGGCGCCATAACGGGCGGCGTCATGTATGCCGACCACGGATACTGGGATGTCTACCGCGCCTGGTACCCGCTGATGTCCATCCTCTTCCCGGAGCGTCTCGGCGAAATCCTTCAAGCCTGGGTCAACGCATACAAGGAAGGCGGCTGGCTTCCACAGTTCCCCTGCCCCGGCTATCGCGCCTGCATGACCGGCAGCCTCATCGACTCTGTCTTCGGCGATGCGGCCGCCAAAGGCATCGGCGGCTTCGATCTCGCAACCGCCTACGAAGGCCTCCGAAAACACGCCACGCAGCCAGGAAATCCGGACGCCGGCTATGGCCGCCGAGGCATCGAGGACTATCTCCAATTGAAATACTGCCCCGCCGATCGCGTGAAACAATCCGTAGCCGAGACGGTCGACGCTGCCTACGGCGACTTCTGCATCGCGCAAGTCGCCAAGGCCCTCGGCCACGACGCCGACTACCAAATGTTCCTCCAGCGTTCTGAAAACTGGCGCCAGCTCGTCGACCCGCACACCGGCTTTCTCCGCGGCAAGAAGTCCGACGGCTCATGGCTCGAGCCCTTCGACCCAATCACCTGGGGCGATCCCTACGTCGAAGGCTCTGCCTGGCAGCATCGCTGGGACGTGCCGCACAACTTCCCCGCATTAGTCGAAGCCCTGGGCGGACAAGAGAAGACCGTCGCCGCCCTCGAACAGATGCTCACCATGCCGCCCGACTTCAACGTCGGCGTCTACGGACAGGAGATTCACGAGATGTCGGAGATGGCTGCGGTGCCCTTCGGCCAGTACGACCAGGGCAATCAGCCGGTCCACCACGTTCTCTATCTCTTCGCAGCCGCGGGCCGTCCTGACCGCACGCGCTTCTGGGTCGACAAAGTAATACGCGAGCTTTACACGCCGCAAACCTTCCCCGGCGACGAAGACACCGGCTCCATGGCCGCATGGTTCATCTTCGGCAGTCTCGGTTTTTATCCGGCCTGTCCCGGCAAGCCGGACTACACCCTCGGCTGCTCGTTTTTTCCCCGCGCCACACTCCACCTGCCCAACAGCAAGTCCGTTGTGATCGAGAATCCGACCTCCGCCGCAAAAGGTCTGGTTGAGTGGAACGGCCGGCAGCTCAAAGATCCAACCATCTCCCATGCCACAATTCTCACGGGTGGACACTTGCGCTTCACCTAGCCGCCAGAGTCGCTCAGTGCTTCACAGTCACTTGCGCCAACCGGAGAACCTCATGCTGACCCGACGCGATGTCATAAAATCCACGGCCTTCGCCGGCGTTGCACTTGCCGCGTTGCCGAGCGCGGTAGGTCATTCGGCCATGCTCGCAGGCGCTTCGGACAACCCGCGCCCAGCGGACTTGGTTAAACAGATTCTCGCCGATCAAACCTTGCGCGACGTGCTTCGCATGGCGCGAACCCTGTTGACCGGCGGCCTCACTGCGGGTAGCAACTATCAGGCCACCTGGATTCGCGACATGAATACCTTTATCCAGGTGGCCCTTGGGGTGAACCCTCCGCAGCGCTTCCGCGAAGCGTTGCTTATGTTCTTCAATTTCCAGGGACCGCAAGGCGATATCGTAGACCTCTACTGGCCGCGCGATCCCGCTAAGCCAGTCGAACCCAGGTATCGCACCAGTCCGCTCGCTCCCGGTTTAATTGCCGACAAGAATACCGTTGAGATCGATCAGGAATCGTCGCTCGCACAAGCCGTCTTCAAGTACGTCACGGCCACGCAGGATGCGACCATCCTCGACGAGCGCATCGCGGACATAACCGTCCGCGAACGTCTCGGCCGCGCTTTGCAATATTTGCTGACCGAGCGTTTCGACTCCGCCCACGGTCTGCTCTGGAGTGCGACCAGGGCTGACTGGGGCGATGTTCAACCTGAATCTCCCCGCGGCGTGCTGCTCGATGCCAGTTCGCACCGCGCCCTCTCCATCTACGACAACGCGATGCTGGTCATCGCAATCGACGACTACATTCAGCTCCCAGGCGGCAACGCGCGCGACGTAGCCCATTGGAAGACCATTCGTGACAGCCTCAAACAAAACATCCGCAAGCATCTATGGGATGCGAAGAGGCAGAAGTTCATTCCTCACGTCTATCTCGCGGGCTCGCCATTCCCCAAGGACTTCGATGAAAACGCAATCCTCTATCACGGAGGGACCGCCGTAGCCATCGAGGCCGACCTGCTCACGCGGCCGCAGGTGCTCCGCTCGCTGGCCCACATGGATGCGGATGTGCGGGCAGCCGGCGCTGCCTCCATTGGGCTCACGCTCTACCCCGCTTATCCTGAAGGGTTTTTCAAAAACCCGCAAATGCGCGAGCCCTATAGCTATCAGAATGGCGGCGACTGGTGTTGGTTTGGTGGACGCATGATCCAGCAGTTAGTCCGCCTGGGCTATATTGCGCAGGCCTATCGCGACCTCCAACCCATGTTGGACCGCGTCGTTCGCACAGGCGACTTTCACGAGTGGTGGACGCGCGACAATCAGCCGCGTGGCTCAGGGAACTTCCGCGGTTCGGCCGGCGTTCTCGGACGCGCCATTGAAATGCTCCAAACCTGGGCACAACAGAACACCAATCCATCGCGCTCTGGTGTCCCGTCTCAGAAATAAGCGGCATTAGTTTTAATGTTTGTGATGGCATTCCTTCTTATGTTTGTCGTGGCATTGCCTTTTATGTTTGTCATTCTGAGCGCAGCGAAGAACCCCCGTATTTCGCTCCCGCCACCCGAATTCCTCTAAGAGGTGCTCCTTGGGCACAATAACGGCCCCAATATCGCGACGATCGGTCCTGCACGGATGCATGGCCATAGGTGCGACCGCTGCCTTGCCGGCCTCACTCGCTGCGCTCATACCTGATCTGTCCGCAGGCCGTCCCAATCCTTCTGACCGCCGCTTCTCCAGCGCCGCCATCGAAGCCGTCATTGCCGCAATGAAGCAGCAGATTGCCGACCCCGTGCTCAGCAAGATGTTCGAGCAATGCTTCCCCAACACCCTCGACACCACCGTGTTCCCGGAGACGCTCGAAGGCATGCCCGACACATTTGTAATCACGGGCGACATCAACGCCATGTGGCTGCGCGATTCGTCCGCGCAGGTGTGGCCGTATGTGCAATTCGCCGCGAAGGACCCACAACTCGCCGCGCTCCTCGAAGGCGTCATCCGCCGTCACGCTCGTATGATCCTCATCGATCCCTATGCCAACGCCTTCACCCGCACCGCGTCCGATCCTCCCCTCCCGTGGGCCGTCGACGACGTCACCCACATGACTCCGGGTGTCGCGGAGCGCAAATGGGAGATCGACTCCCTCTGCCACGTCGTGCGGCTCGCCTATGGCTATTGGCAAACAACCGGTAGCGCCGCTCCCTTCGACGCCCAGTGGAAGGCTGCCGC
The DNA here is from genome assembly GCA_964489045.1 of uncultured Granulicella sp. Taxonomy (GTDB): domain Bacteria; phylum Acidobacteriota; class Terriglobia; order Terriglobales; family Acidobacteriaceae; genus Edaphobacter. Next base: position 112,963 of record CAZAXI010000001.1, read on the forward strand.
CTGGGCCATCGTCCGCACCTTGCGCGAGCAGCAGCGCCTCATCGGTCCTGGGCCATACTCCTTCAAGCGCAGAACGACGACGCCCTCAGACACCCTCCCCCTCAACGGCTATGGCAATCCCGCGCGGCCCGTTGGCATGATCTTCTCCATGTTCCGCCCGTCCGACGACGCGTGTATCTATCCCTTGTTCGTCCCCGCGAATCACTTCGCCGTTCAGACTCTAATCAAGCTGCGCAAGATGGCCATCGATCTCTTCTCCGACACCAGCCTCGCCGCCGCCGCCAACGAAATCCTCACAACGCTCCAGCCCGCCCTCGCACAACACGGAATGGTTCAGCATCCGGTCTTCGGCAGAATATGGGCGTACGAGGTCGACGGCTACGGCAACGCGCTGATGATGGACGACGCCGGCGCGCCCAGCTTGCTCAGCCTTCCTTACCTCGGTTCATGCGAGACCAACGATCCCACCTACCAACGCACGCGCCGCTTCGCACAAAGCACCGATAACCCCTACTTCGTCAAGGGAACTGCGGCGGAAGGCATTGGCAGCCCGCACGCAGGGCTCAACTCCGTATGGCCTCTTTCTCTCATCATGCGAGCCCTCACTTCCAGCGACGATCGCGAGATTCTCCAGTGCCTCCAATGGCTCCGCAACACCACGGCCGGCACCGGATTCATGCATGAATCGTTCAATCAGAACGACCCCTCGAAATTCACCCGTGCATGGTTTGCCTGGGCCAATACCCAGTTTGGAGAGCTACTCCTCAAAATCGCAGACCAGAGACCTTCGCTCCTGAAACATCGTTATGCCGATTCCTGAGCTTGGATATGCGAATCCCCAAGCTTTTGGGATAGTCCGGGACTTCAGTCCCGGCGTGACAGATGCCGAACCCACATGGCTTTAGAGGATGCTGAAGAACTGTTTCTCGTTAAGGGCACGGCTTCAGCCGTGCCGTAACGGCTCAACATTAGAGGGGGCTTCAGCCCCTGGGGTCACCGTTCCAGATGCCATCGAATGGTTTCTTGCGGCTGGTCAGCAATGCCTAACCGCATAGAAAGGCGCCTTGCCATCCAGAACACGCGCCACATCTTCGCATATCGCCGCCGTCACCCGGTCTTGGGCCTCGTACGTCAGTGCGCCAATGTGGGGCGTCAGCAGGACATTCGGCAACTTCTCCAACTCTGACACTTCCGGTGGTTCCTTCGCACGGACATCTAACCCGGCGCCCCCAAGCTCACCCCGCTTCAGCGCCGCAAGCAGCGCTGCCTCATCCACCACCTGACCCCGGGACGTGTTCAGAAAGATAGCTGTCGGTTTCATCCTCGCAAAGCACGCCGCGTCCAGCAGTTTCGTTGTCTTGGGCGTCGCAGGCAGGTGACAGGAGATCACGTCCGCACGCGTAAGCAGGTCTTCCAGCGACAGAGACTCCGCACTCAGCTCCGATAACAGCACGTTGTCGCGGCTGATCAGGGGATCGCAAGCCAATATCTTCATCCCCAGTGCCTGGGCTCGCCGCGCCGTCAGAAATCCGATCCTGCCCGCGCCGATAATCCCGAACGACTTTCCATAGAGTTCGGTGCCCCAGAACCGCCGTCGGCTCCACTTGCCGCCTTGCGTGTCCGCGCTCGCAGCAGGAATGTTGCGAGCCAACGAGATCATCAGCCCGATGGCAAGCTCAGCGACGCTGATGGCATTTTGATCCGGCGTATACGTTACGACTGTGCCCGCCCGCGTAGCAGCAGCTACATCGACGTTGTCGAGTCCAACTCCCGCTCTCCCGATCACAAGCAGCTTCTTCGCCGATCGCAGCAGCGCCGCATCGACGGTCGTCTGATTGCGAACGATCAATGCGCGAGCCTCGCCAAGTTGGGTAGCCAGCCGCACCGGGTCTCGCCACAGATCGGGCTGGAAGGAGACGTCAAAGCGCGCCGACAACGCATCGACCCCGTTGCCGCGGATATCTTCGGCGATCAATACATCAGGCATACCTGGACCTCAATCGCCCTAACGAATGCGGAGCATCGCAGCGCTCGCGCCAGGACTCACACGTCAGGCAACGCCGCCAATCGACACGTGCTTGGTCTCGAGGAAAGCGTCCAGCCCTTCCGTCCCCAGCTCTCGTCCCCAGCCACTTTGCTTCACCCCTCCGAATGGGCAGGTACTGATGGATGGTGCGCCATCGTTGATGCCGAGAGTCCCCGCCTCAATCTGCTCGCTTAGACGGAACATGCGAGCCATGTCGCGGGTCATCGCATACGCGCTCAGGCCGTAGCTGGAATCGTTCGCCCGGCGAATCGCCTCCGCCTCTGTATCGAAACTCACGATAGGAGCAACCGGTGCGAATGTTTCCTCGCGCATGCACAGCGCATCGTCGGAGACACCCTCGATCACCGTTGGTTGCAGGAAGAACCCCGGCGTATCCTTCACCCGAGAACCGCCGGCCGCAACGCGAGCGCCTCGCTTCACCGCATCGTCAACCTGCGCCAGCGCACCCGCCAGGGCTGCCTCGTTGATCACCGGGCCCACGTCAACCCCAGGTTCAAGGCCCGGCCCCGTCTTCAGTTCCGTCACCTTTGCGCAGAAAAGTTCAACGAATCGCCGGTAAATACTCTTCTGCACGTAGATCCGGTTGGCCGCAATGCAGGACTGGCCGGTGTTGCGGAACTTCGCAATGATGGTCTCCCGCACCGCCACATCCAGATCGCAATCTTCGAAAACCAGTACCGGAGCCAGTCCACCCAGCTCCAGGCTAAGCGGCTTTATCGTTGCCGCCGCCTTTTCGATCAACAATCGCCCCACCTGCGTCGATCCGGTAAAACTAATCTTGCGGCACACCGGATTGCGCAGGAATTCATCAGAGATCATCCCCGAATCGCCAATCACCATCTGGAAGACACCGGATGGCACGTCCGCCGCCTCCATACATTCCGCAAGAAGAACAGAGGACAGCGGCGTCTGGCTCGATGGCTTAAGGATCACCGGGCATCCAGCAGCCATCGCAGGAGCCACCTTGCGCACCGCTAGCACCAACGGAAAATTCCATGGCGCGATCGCCCCAACCACACCGATCGGCGTCTTGACCACCAGATGCCGCTTGCCCGCCACCTGGTTCGGAATACTGCGGCCATAAATCCTGCGCGCTTCCTCCGCAAACCAGCGCAAATGGTCCGCCGCCATCGACACCTCGCCCTCACTCTGAGCCAGCGGCTTGCCATTCTCCATCGTGATCGTCCGCGCAATCTCTGCCCGGCGCCCCACCAGCGAATCCGCGACGCGGTGCAGTAGCGCCCCGCGTTCCAAAGCGGTCCTGCCACGCCACGGCGCGAAAGCCGCCTTTGCGGCCCGCAGAGCATCCCTCATCTGCAAATGATCGATCTTTGAGACCTTCGCGAAAGATCGCGCCGTGGACGGATCGACGACCTCCAGCGCGTCTTCCGTATGCACCCACTTGCCCTCGATGAAAGAGCTATGCGGGTTGATTGCCAAATCCGCCACGGGAACCCTCTCCACCACCGCCGTAGTCTGCGTCATTTACTTCACCCACTGCGGGACAAACTTGCCCAAATGCGCCTGGGCCTCGATCGTCTCTCGAGCGCCAAGTACATGCAGTCGCGCCTGGCGTTCCGCCTCTTCGGCCAGGTTATTCTCAATGGCATCGATAATCCTGGTGTGCTCCGCATAAATCACCGACGGTTCACGGAACGCGCGAACGATCATTCCCAACGCTCGGTAGGTCTTCGAAAGACGCAGCAGCGTGTCATTGCGAGTTATCTCGGTGATCCGCAAATGAAAGATGCGATCCAGCGAAGCCGTCTCTGACTTGCCCTCTTGCGCCAGCTTATAGATGCCTTCCGCCATTTCCTTCAACTCGGAGATGTCCGATCGGCTCGCGGTCCTGCATGCCAGTCGCGCCGCCAGGCCTTCCATCACCTCGCGCAGCAGGTACGCTTCGCAGATTCGCGCCGCATCCAGCTTCTCCACAAACACGCCAAGATGGTCCACCGATTCCACCAGTCCCAGCCACTGCAATTCCAGCAGCGACTCGCGCACCGTTCCCTGCGCGACTCCCAACTCGCGCGCCAGGCTCTGCTGGCTCAGGCGCTCGCCCGGTTTGCTCTCGCCGGAGAGAATTCGCCGCTGAATCTCGTCGCGCACCTCGTGCCGCACAACCCGTGGCTTAACATTGCCCCGCGACAGCTTGATCGGTCTCGATTGAATCCGTTTCGATTTCATCCGTTCCTTCCAATTGATTGCAACCTATCATACTCGATCATGGCCCGCCGCAGCCAACTACTCATGCCACTCCGTCCCCACCAGCCGGCTGAACCGCCGGAACATCTCTCTGTGCCGCCCAAAATGTACCGTCACATGGTGCGGCATCCCCGCATGGATCAGCCGGTCGAACCGCTCCCGCACGCCGCCTCCATCCACTTCCACCAGCAGGCTGTTGCCCGTCACCCGCCGCCGCGGCCGGACCCCCTCCCCTTCAAACGCCGTCAGATGATAGTGCCCGTCGCAAGACCATATCCGCGACACCGTCACCGGCGACCCCGTCCTCAAGCCGCCATCCACCACCAACGGCCGCGCCCCATTGAAGTGGCCTCCCAGCGTCGGCCCGCCTTTGCCGCCAACCGCCTCGCACATATCCAGCGGCGCCATCCCCGGATGCCAGAAGAAGATGCTCGCCGCATCATGCTCCAGCCAATCCGTCAGAAATCCCGGCCCAATTCCCGCCAGCCGCCCAACCAGCCCGCCAATCGCCCCGTCCGCATCGCCCTCGATCGAAACCGCCTGCCCCTCCCCTGTCAGCCGCGACACCGCAAAGTAAGGCCATTGCCCAACCATGTTCGGCAGGTCCGGCCAGCATTGCAGCGTCAGCGCATCCAGGTTCAACTCGTGCATCAGGTCCCTCATGCCCAGGTAGTAGCGCGAGCTCACTGCCAACAAATCGTCCGGCGCAACGCTCCCATCCTCCGTTTGCCGCAGCCCCAGCGCCCGCACCCGCTCCAGGTCCGCCTTCACCTCGTTGTCCGGAATCGCCTGCACCCGCTCCATGAACTGCGGCAGGCTCAGAGGCTGCAGTTGCAACCCAAACGCCTTCCGCATCAGGAACGGATTCACCGCCAGGTCGAGGAAGCCTGGAGCGTGCCCCCCAATCAACCCCAGCTTCGCGCGCCGCAACTGCTGCACCACGCTCGCCAGAGCAATTGCCCTCCGCAGCTCCTCCTGCGCGTCCTCCGGTGCCCCATACACAAATTCAAAGCTGTGATTTGCCTGCCGGAATATCGACGCCCAAAGGTGCTGCCCCACCAGAGAGCACGAACTCACCTTCCCATCGCCCGGCCGCTCCGGCGTAGCCCACAGAATCACCGGGTCCTGCCAGCGCTGGCTCACCGTCAAGGCAAACTGCCCATCCGCCAGCGAAGGCTGAATCACCACCAGCGCTGCGCACTGCTCTCGCTCAATCGCATCCAGCGCGGCGTTCACCGTCTCATCGTCCAACACCACATCGTCCGCGCCTACGCAGGTGTAGCCGGCGTCGGCCAGCGCCTTGCGGCATCGCTCGCGAATCGCGGCGTTCCACTCCTGGTCGAATCCCGGGCGCTTCCGCCCAAACATCAGAACGCCGATCTTGCCCTTTGCCCCAACCGTCATCGCGAATCCACTCCCGTCTTCAAAACCCGTCCTATGCCTGCGCCAAACATCATCTGCGCCGTCCTCGTTTTGCTTTTCGCACCGCTCTCGCTATCATCTGTACCGTCCTCGTTTTGCTTTTCGCGCCGCTCTCGCTATCATCTGCACCATTCTCGTTTTGCTTTTCGTACCGCTCTCGCTATCATCTGCACCATTCTCGTCTTGCTTTTCGCACCGCTCTCGCTATCATCCGCACCATTCTCGTTTTGCCTTTTGCGCCGCTCTCGCTATCATCTGCACCATTCTCGTTTTGCCTTTTGCGCCGCTCTCGCT
>CAZAXI010000001.1:119030-146959 GCA_964489045.1 uncultured Granulicella sp.
TCATCTGCACCATTCTCGTTTTGCCTTTTGCGCCGCTCTCGCTATCATCTGCACCGTCCTCGTTTTGCTTTTCGCGCCGCTCTCACTATCATCTGCACCATTCTCGTTTTGCTTTTCGCACCGCTCTGGCTATCATCTCCACCGTTCTCGTTTTGCTTTTCGCACCGCTCTCGCTATCATCTGCACCATTCTCGTTTTGCCTTTTGCGCCGCTCTCGCTATCATCTGCACCATTCTCGTTTTGCCTTTTGCGCCGCTCTCGCTATCATCTCCACCGTTCTCGTTAAGGGCACGGGTTTACCCGTGCCGTAAACGCCACATCTACACCGCGGCTTTAGCCGCTGAGGTCACACTCTCAGGTCTCTCCTTCATCTCCGCCGCCGGCAGTTCGGCAATGTGCCGGTCCAACTCTCCCACCAGTGGCCTTAAGTAGTTACAAAATTCCTGCGCCACCGGAATCGCCCCATCCCGCAGCCACTCCGCCGGTATCGAGCGTTCCATCCCCGCGGCCTCACCCAGCGGCACCAGCCTCGTCCCCGCGCCCAGTGGCAGCAGCGCCGCCATTACGCCGCTTTCCCCCGCCGCCAGTGCCTGCACGGCCACTCGCCCAACCAGCGCCGCATCCGCCATATCCTGCTCGCTGACCAACGCCATCGATGCCCGAGCCAGCAGTCCCGGCTTCTCGCTCCGGCAGCGAATCCCCAGCGCCTTGCTCACCACTCCCGCCAGGTGCTGCGCCACGCCCCCGGTCATCGGGCGCTTCAGCGGATCGGTCTGCGCCGCATCCGTCACCTCGTAAACCATGCTGCCGTCGCGGTTACGAATTCCTTCCGCGACCACCACCACCGCCCACCCATGCCGGCTCACCACCCCCTCAAGAGCGGCCAGAAAAGCGTCCGTCGCAAATGGAACCTCGGGCACATACACCAACTGCGGAGCATCGCCTTCCTCGCGTCGCGCCAGCACGGTAGCCGCCGCCAGCCAGCCCACGCTCCGCCCCATCGTCTCCAGAATCGTCACCGGCTGCGGCAGCGACCGCAGGTCCGCCCCCAGTTCCTGCGTCGAAGCCGCCAGGTAGCGCGCCGCGCTCGCATATCCCGGACACCGGTCCGTCGCCGCAATATCGTTGTCCACCGTCTTGGGAGCACCCGCCACCTGAACGTCCAAACCTGCCGACCTGCAAGCATCGCTCACCATCGCCGCGCCGCGCATCGTGCCGTTGCCGCCCACAAACAGCAGATACCCCACTTCGCGCTCCCGCAGCGTCTCCACCAGCCGGTCCAGCTCAACCTCGGTAGGGCAGTGGCGCGAGGAGCCCAGCGCCGCGCCCGGCGTCCGCCGCAGCAGCTCCAAATCGGCCGCGGTCATCTCGGTCATGTCCGCAAGTTCAGAACGAATCAGCCCCTTAACCCCGAACCGGGCTCCCAGAATTCTCCCAACAGAAGGCTGTCGCTTCGCCTCGGCGACGATTTCCGCAAGACTTGCATTGAAGACCGCCGTAGGGCCGCCGCCTTGCACAATCATCAGGTTAGTTCGCAGCATCGGTCCTCTTGGCAAGCACGCTGATCGCAGCTTATGATCGATTGCGAACGATTGTCAAGAATACCTCCACGCAATCCAGGCTGCAGCTCCTTCCGGCCGCCGCCCGGTCCCTGACCGCCAACACCATCCTCATGTAGTCCGCCCCCAACAAGCTGATCGTCAAAGCGCGAGTTTTCCCTGCGCGAATCACCGGGATTTTGCTGCCCCACATATTCTTATAATGTAAGACAATCAGCCCTTTTCGACGATCTGCCCGTAATTATCCCCACCCCAAATTGCCAACAATATCTTCACTTAGTTATTTATTTATAGTAACTTACAAGAACATCTGCCAGTCTTTCAGAGTTACCAGCAATCGTCGTTCCAAATTGTGTCACGTGAAACATTTTCAGTGTTTCACACCCCCTTTTCACCCCGCCTCGAACGTGCGATACCGCCGCCCCAGCGCAAACAACAGGACCGTTCCTACCAGCGGCATCACCGCCACCATCAGAAAAACCGGGGTGTACGACACATGGTCGACCAGCACCCCGGTCAGCAGAGGGAACAGCAGTCCGCTCAGTCCTCCGGCCACCCCAGTCAGGCCCGTCGCGCGCCCCACCTTGTGGTCGGGAAACAGGTCGGTGATGGCTCCATACATATTCGCCGACAGAAAGTTGTCTGCGGCTGCAGCAATCCCGATCATCGCCAGCGCCATCGTAATCCCCGTCGAATAGGGAACGAAGAAGCTCGTGCAGCAGAGCAGACTGCTCCCGTACATCAGCAGCTTTCTCATCCTGGGGATGGGCACGCCCAGCCGCAGCAGAACGCCGGCCGCCCAGCCTCCGGTGACCCCACCGGCGCCGCCCATAAAAAACGGAATCCAGGCCAGTCCACCAATTTCCAGCAGCGACATGTGCCGCACGCTGTAGAGATAACTCGGAATCCAGTACCAGTAGAACTGGATTACCGGACCAATAAAGAACCGGCACATCATCACGGCCCAGCTTGAGGATTCGCCCAGCATGGAACCGAGTGATGCGGAAGCGTGGCTCGCCTGCGACTCCGGTTGCGGCTCGCGGCCATACGCCCACCACCACAGCGGAAGCCACACCATTCCGCACAGCGCCGGCACCAGGAAGGCCGCGCGAAATCCATAACGATGCAGCAGCAGGACGATCAGCGGAGGCGCGATGGTCGCGCCTACCATGCTGCCGCCGTTGAAGATGCCAATCGCCAGCGTGCGTTCCGACTTGGAAAAAAGGCGCGTAACCGTCTTCATGCCGCCCGAATAATTTCCGCACTCGCCGGTTCCCATCCAGAAGCGAGTCAGTCCGAACTGGACGCCGGTGCGAGCCAGAAATTGGGCACCGGTCGCCGACGACCACCAGAACACCGCAATCGCAAGACCCAGCCGCGCTCCAATTCGGTCCATCATGGCGCCCATCGGAATTTCGCCGGACATCATGCCGAACTGGAACGCCGAGACGATGCGTCCATATTGCGTGTTGGAAAGATGGAAGCTCGCGCGAATGACAGGCGCCAGCACGGAAAGCGTCTGCCGATCGATGAAGTTGATGACCGTAATCAGGAACAGCAGCGCGAGAATCACCCACCGGCGCCGGCTTATTCGGGGGTCGGGAACCAGCATGGTGGTGTCGTCGCGCAAACTGGAACCTTTCTCGCTGCCGCTCTCTCGCCAACTCCGCAACCGCTACGGATCAACGCTACCAGCTAGTGAGAGAGGAGAGTCAAGCCCGCATGCTCTTTGCTTCACGCCAGGGATGCGCCAGCCGCAGAACCTGGTTTACGTTTTCGATATTCCGCGCCCCGGTGGAATTCATCCACTCCTCCAGCGCGGCCGCGCCCTTCTCCACATACACGGGGACGCCGTCCTGCCAGGTCGCGCGACCGCCAAGGACTCCATGGAAGTGCACTCCGGCTTCAGCTGCCAACTCCAGCGTCTCAACAAATACGGGGCTGCTGACTCCCGCCGAAAGATACACTATCGGACGCTCCGTAGTGTTGGCGGCTTCCAGCAATATTTTTTTGGCCTCATCCCGCGTATAAAGCGCGTGGCCTTTGAACGCCGCGGTCCCTTCCACGTAAGCCATCTGGATGGGAACGTCGACTTTCAGCACGTCCGCCATGTACCGGTCGCGGGTGAACTCCTCCATCGACTTGATCACAATTTCGGCCTTGCGCTTCGCATACTCGGGCCCTTTATCGTCTTCCCCGTGCACGCTGTAGCCAAGGCACTCGAGAAAGAAGGGAATATCGATGGATTGACATTCGGCGCCCACGCGTTCCACCCAGGCCCGTTTTTCGTCGTTGACCCACTCCTTTTCGAAGGGAGTGTAGTAAACCAGAATCTTTACCGCATCCGCTCCAGCCTCCTTCAAGCGCAATGCGGACCAGCCTTCGGAAAGCGTTGGAAGCCGCTCTGGTTTATCGGGACTATAGCCAGCCTTTTCGTAGGCCAGCAGAAGACCTTTGCCATTTATGTTTTTGGTCGCTTTCAAGCCGTATTGCACGTCGAGGAGGATCGACGATGCATGTTTGGTCAAGGTTCGCGCGACGATCTCCTTGAACTCCGACATCATCTCCGCAGGCGGTTTCCTGCCTCCCAGCGCCTTAGCCAGCATCTGCTCCAGTAGCCCCCGCTGGTCCATTGCAGCCGCCGCAATAATCCCGCGCGCATCGGAAACAGCATCCAGTCCCGCCGCCTTTCCCGCCGACAACTTCAACGCCATCAGGTTGAATCCTTTCACCCTCAAGATTGTGCTCACCAAGCTGGGACATGGACTACTATATGGGCTCTGGAAAACGCAGTCAATCGATTGAAAACGATTGACATCAATACCATGGTTTTAGTAGGAATTGTGCAGATCGAACCTGAGGACAACAATGGGAAAATCGGTGGTACGCGGGAGCCGCCCGGGTTCAACGGCGGAATCTTTTTCCGTCGGCGTGGACCTCGGAGGAACCAATCTTCGGGTCGCCGCTTACCGCGAGCAAACTGGCATCGTCGAGTCAATCCTGGTGCCAACGCGGCTGTCCTTCGGGCGCGATCAGGTGGTGCAGGATATGTGCGGCGCGATCCGGACGCTAACTGAGCGCACCGAAGGCACCCTGATTGGCATCGGCGTCGGCTCGCCGGGGCCTCTCGAGCTTCCGGCGGGGATACTGCGCAACCCGCCGAATCTTCCCGGTTGGGATGGCTTCCACCTGCGAGCCGCGATCGAGTCCGAACTCGGACGGACGGTTGCGTTGGAAAGCGATGCCAATGTTGCTGCATTCGCTGAGTGGAAGTTAGGTGCGGGGTTGAAGTATGGCATCGACAACCTATGCGTTTTGACGCTGGGCACGGGCGTAGGCAGCGGGCTCATCCTCAATGGCGCCGTCTGGAGCGGCTTCAACGGCATGGGAGGCGAAGCCGGTCACATCATCGTGCAGGAGGCTGGCGCACCGTGCGGATGCGGTGGATCGGGGTGCCTGGAGCAGTACGCCTCCGCAACGGCGGTCGTCCGCATGGCCCGTGAACACCTCGTCGAAGCAGTCCCGGAAAATGCCCACGAGTTGGCCTTGCTCGCGCGCAGCGGCAACCAACAGGCCCAGGAGGTTTTCGATACGGTAGGGTACTCGCTGGCGATTGCTCTTACGGCCCTGATCAACACGCTGAACCTGCCACTCTATCTGCTCGGCGGCGGAGTGTCTGAAGCCTGGGATCTGTTTGCCCCAACCATGTTTCAACATCTCCACTCTCGCAGCTACGTGTACCGACTCACCGAGCCTTCAGTGATCGCGCCCGGACGACTCGAAGCGAAAAAGACGTATATCCTTCCTGCCGAGCTTGGCCCAACCGCGGGCCTGCTGGGTGCATGCCTGCTAGGCCTCGGGGTAACATCCCGGATCGAGTCCGCGAAGGAGTGCTCGTTGATCCATTAGTGCGATATGCCGATCGGCTCGTCCGGTTGGTATCATCGGATTTCAATCTAATCAGCACGAGATGAGTGTAGACGGAGCGTTTGGAGATGCAGGTACCTACATCGAGGAGTAGCGGGTCGGCGGGGAGCGGCAAGGGCGTAGCGGTATTTCCGACCGGGTTGAAGGCGCTGTTTGTGCTGGTGACGGTGCTGTTTTTTCTGTGGGGAATGTCGAACAACCTGACGGACATCCTGGTGCGACAGTTCCAGAAGTCGTTCCAGCTTTCGCAGTTCAGCGCGCAACTGGTGCAGACGGCGAACTTTCTGGGTTATTTCTGCATGGCGATTCCGGCGGCGCTGGTGATGCGGCGATGGGGATACAAGACCGGGATGATTATGGGGCTGTGTTTTTTCGGCTGTGGCATGGTGCTTTTCTGGCCGGCAGCGGTGAGCGGCTCGTATGTGCCGTTTCTGGTGGCGCTGTTCACGGTGGGGTGCGGCGCGTCGGTACTGGAGACGGCGGCAAACCCGTTTATGGCACAGTTTGGACCGGCGGAAACGAGTGAGCGGCGGCTGAACTTCGCGCAGTCGTTCAACCCGCCGGGAACCATTGCCGGGGTGATTATCGGCGCGCGGTTTATCTTTTCCGGCATCGAGAAGAAGCCGGCAGAGGTGGCGGCGATGAAGGCTGCCGGTACCTATGCTCCCTATCTGCATACGGAGATCATGCGCGTGGTGCCGACGTATCTGGCGCTGGGCTCGGTGGTGCTACTTTTTGCGTTTGCGTTGTCGCGGATGAAGTTTCCGGCGATGCACTCCGAGCACGAAGGCGAAGCGGGAGACCATGGGAGCTTTGGCGCGCTGCTGCACTATCCGCATCTGCTGTTTGCGGTGGTGGCGAACTTCTGCAACGTGGGCGCGCAGATTTCGACCTGGAGCAGCCTGATTCTGTACATGAAGCAATACACGAATGTGAGCGAGCGGACGGCGGCAGGGTATCTGACGGGGACGCTGGTGGCGCTGATGCTGGGGCGCTTTGCGACCACGCCGCTGATGAAATACATCTCGCCGAGCAAGTTGCTGGGGGTGTATGGCGCGGCCAATGTGCTGCTGATCGCGCTGGCGATTACGCGGCCGGGAATGCTGGGCGCGTATGCGATTGTGGCCACCGGATTCTTCCTGTCGATCATGTTCCCGACCATCTTCGCGCTGGGGCTGAAGGGGCTGGGACCGAACACCAAGCTGGCCGGATCGCTGCTGGTGATGGCGATCGTCGGCGGGGCGCTGTTCCCGCTGGTGCTGGGCTATATCGCGAGGTCGACGGGGAGTCTGGCGCTGGGCTATATCGTTCCCCTCGTGGGCTTCGCAGTGGTGTCGATCTACGGGTTTGCCGCGCCCTGGATTCTGCCGCCTGCGGGCAATACCGACCCGAGTGCCGGGGAGATTGTGGCCGAGAGGGGTAAGGCGATTTGAAGGTTGGTGATAAGTGACTGGCACCGCATCGGGACTGCTACTAGTGACGGTGGCTGGAGTGGCCAATGCGACGTTCGCCCTCCCGATGAAGTTCGCGCGGCAATGGGCCTGGGAGAATATCTGGCTTGCATGGACCGTCTTTGCGCTGGTGATTCTACCGGTCGCTACAGCCCTTGCGTCAATTCCCTCGCTTGGCGCGGTATATAGAGATGCTGGAGCAGGCGCGATCGCGGTGGTGATGTTGTGCGGCGCCGGATGGGGCTTGGCGCAAGTATTGTTTGGCCTGTCCATTGACGCGATCGGAATCGGCCTCACATTCTCTATCGTATTGGGTGTTTCTGCGGCAGTTGGAAGCCTGATTCCGCTCCTGCGGTTGCAACACGCCTCGGTAGGATTCTCCGTGGTTGGGCCGATTATCCCGGGAATTGTTCTTGTACTGGCAGGAGTAGGTGTGTGTGCAATCGCAGGTCAAATGCGCGATAAGGCGCACGGCGGAGGGGAAAAACACAAGTCGTTTAGCGTGGGTTTAGCGATGGCTTTGTGCAGTGGCCTGTGCGCGGCATCCATGAATTTCGGCGTGGCGTTTGGCGAGCCGATTTTGCGTAGCGCGACCGCGCATGGCGCGGCGGCCCAGCAGGTAGTGAACGCGGTTTGGTTACCGCTGTTGATGGCGGGTGCGATCCCGAATATCGCGTATTGCATCTACCTGCTGACGCGACAGCGGAGCTGGGCGAACTTTCGCAGCCGGAAAACTCCTACTTATCTGGTGCTGGCTTTAGTGATGGCGATTCTCTGGTTTTTCAGCACCGCCTTATATGGAGTCGCAACGACGCAACTTGGCGAACTCGGCGTGGTTGTTGGCTGGCCTGTTTTTATGTCGTTGATTGTGGTGACCGCCGGCGTTCTAGGAATACTCACGGGGGAGTGGAAACATTCAGGAACGAGACCTATGGCCCTTCAGATGGTTGGCATGATTCTTCTGGTAATGGCCGTGGTCACACTATCGCGCGCACAGAGACAAACGAGAGCGATTTCCGTGCTCCACAGCACGCCCGGGTCCGGGTTCGATATTGGGATTGACAGAAAGGAAACAGCTCTATGAAGGTCCTTGCCGTCGATCTGGGTGGCACCCATGCAACTTGTGCGCTGGTTGAGAACCAGACTTGTGTTGATTCAATGGTTATCGACTACCGGGCGGCTGGCGGGTTGCAACCCTTGCTGCCGGAAATTGCAATCGCCCTGCGCGGCATTTGTTCACGAGCGGCCGTTGCCTTCCGGGACCTTGCGGGCGTTGCGATGACTTTCTGCGGGCTGGTGGACAGCAGTACCGGGCGGGTACTCTCCACGAACGGAAAATTTCCCGATGCCACCGAGCTTGATCTGCCGGGCTGGTCGGAGAGCGAGTTGGCACTTCCGCTTCGCCTGGAGAACGATGCGCGAATGGCATTGCTGGGGGAACGCTACGCGGGAGCCGCGCGGGGAATCGAAGACGTGGTCATGGTTACCCTTGGCACAGGTATTGGCGGCGCCGCGATGATTGGCGGCCATCTATTGCGCGGGCGCCACTTCCAGGCAGGCTGTCTCGGTGGTCATCTTCCGGTCAAGCTGGACGGTCGTACGTGCACCTGTGGGGCTGTCGGTTGTGCGGAATCCGAAGCTTCAGGGTGGGCGCTTCCGATCATCGTGAAGGAGTGGCCGGGATCGGAGCATAGCAGTCTGAATCAGGGTGAGACTAACTTCGAGAGACTACTTGAGCAGGTGGCCGCCGGCGACAGGGTAGCTCTGGAAGTGCGGGAGCATTGTCTGCGCGTGTGGTCCGCAAATGCGGTTGCACTTATCCATGCCTACGACCCAGAGATACTGGTGTACGGCGGCGGCGTGATGAAGAGTGCCTCGAGTATTCTTCCCTTCATTCAGGAGTACGTTGCTCGCCATGCGTGGACACCATGGGGCAAGGTGCAGGTAAAGTGCGCCGAGCTAGGCAACAATGCCGGCATTATGGGCGCCGTGCCTCTTTTCAAGGAGGCATCTTCATCGAGCGTGCCCCATGTACGATAAGCATCCGTACATCCGCGTTTCGGATGATGATATCTGCCTCTGCGGGTGGGAAATACTTGCGAAAGAACTGCGTGAGTCTTTAGGCGACCGACGACGAGTTCTGTGCGTTGAGTGCTATCCAGGCGTGTTTGTGGAGGAAGTGTGCCATTGGCTTACGGTCTTGCTCAAGCCTTCTGTTGTAATTTCAACCGAGGACCTGCTATTGCCGTCCGCGGAACTGGAGCGACGAGCAGCCCCAATCCTGACCGACGATCCCGTATTCGGCGTCATGAATAACTTCGAAATTGAGGACTTTTTTGAACCGGAAGTGTTGCGATCAGCACGACTCAAACTGCAAGAAGCACAAGGTCGGACAACTCTGATAGTCGGCACCGGCGCCAGCCTGATCGCCCCTCCGGACCATGTTCTTGTTTATGCCGATCTAGCGCGATGGGAGATTCAACAGCGGCAGCGGCGCGGCGAAACCGGAAACCTCGGAGCAGACAATGCCGGCGACGCGGCGTCGCAGAAATATAAGCGTGCATTCTTTCTCGACTGGCGTGCCGCGGATAGATTGAAACGACGGCTGTTGCCGAAGATGGATTTTCTGCTCGATACGAATGTGCCATCTGAGCCAAAGATGATCTCAGGCGCGGCAATGCGCGAAGGCTTGCGCCTGGCGGCCCAACGCCCGTTTCGGGTGGTGCCATTCTTCGATCCCGGGCCCTGGGGCGGTCATTGGATGCAGAGAACTTTCAATCTGGCTGCGGATGCACCGAACTACGCCTGGTGTTTTGATTGCGTGCCGGAGGAAAACAGCCTGCTGCTCGGGTTTGGAGATAAGCGTGTCGAGATTCCGTCCATCAATCTCGTCTTCGCACAGCCGCGCGAATTGCTCGGCGACGTCATCTATCAACACTTCGGCGCTGAGTTTCCCATTCGGTTCGACTTACTCGACACCATCGGAGGCGGCAACCTGTCGCTTCAGGTTCACCCGCTGACGAGATATGTGCGCGAGCGTTTCGGACTGGCTTACACCCAGGACGAGAGCTATTACCTGTTGGACGCGGAGAAAGATGCGTGCGTCTACCTCGGGTTGAGGGAGGGTATTGACCGGCATGCGATGTTGCGCGATTTGAATACCGCGCAGAGCGACGGCGCGGGCTTTGACGCAGATCGCTATGTGAATAAATGGCCGGCCAAGAAACACGATCACTTCTTGATTCCGGCGGGAACGGTGCATTGCTCTGGCGCCAACAGCCTGGTACTTGAAATCAGTGCGACGCCATATATCTTCACCTTCAAGCTGTGGGATTGGGGACGCCTTGGCCTGGATGGCCGGCCGCGGCCAATCCATTTGCAGCGCGGGGTGGAGAATATCCAATGGGATCGCACCACTGCCTGGGTGAAAGAGTTTTTGATCAATCAGGTGGAGGATGTAGCGATTGGCGATGGCTGGCGGGAAGAACGTACCGGTCTGCACGAATTGGAATTCATTGAGACCCGGCGACACTGGTTCACCGGGGTTGTGCCCCATGACACTATGGGGACCGTAAACGTCTTAAACCTTGTCGAGGGCGAAGAAGCGGTTGTAGAAAGCCCCCGTGGCGCGTTTCAGCCATTTGTGGTGCACTACGCCGAAACCTTCATCGTGCCGGCTCAGGTTGGTCCCTATACGATTCGCCCGCATGGGAATGCGCGAGGCAAGCAATGCGCGACGGTGAAGGCGTTGGTCCGGCAAGAAGGACATTGCGCTAACCAACCGCGGCATGCGTAGAGGATTTCTTCTTATGCACTCCAGTTCAGCGCCGCAGCAATTTTCTGCAATTGGCCTCGAAGAAGGATGGTCTCCGATAGATTGTCCGAGAGGTTGCAACCCTGCCAGTCGATCCAGACATACTCCAAGGCCAACTTGCCCGCGTATCCCTGGTTATAGAGCCCTGACATCAGGCCATCGAAATCGATTGTGCTACTAGCGACACTGGTTTGAAGGCGATTGGGTGATCCGCCGCGCACATGAATGTGGGAGGCGAATGGAAGCAGGGAATGCACCTTGCTGGATTCTTCGCCGGCGCAGACGAAGTGTCCGTAGTCCAGAGTGAGGCTAAGCCCATCGACCTGATCGAGGAAGCGGTGGGTGGATTCGACGCTCGCGCAGATTGAACCGATATGCGGCTCAATGGAGTACACAGCACCAGCCTCACGGCACACACGAACACGCCACGCGGCCTCGTCGACGGCTAGTGCGAGGTCCGCCTCTTTGTCGCCGTGGTCCACTCCAGGCAGGCCTGTCATGTGATCACATTGAATTGCTGTGCAGAACGCAAGCGCCTGCTTGAACACCTGGCGATTGCGAGCGCGTATGCTGGGATCGGGATCGTTCGCCGACGACTGCGCTGGTTCCGCGCCTATTTGCAGGAAGACATCGGAGGACCGAATTTGGGCGTCGGCGAGGTCACGGCTCGCGCCGCGAATGAAATCGACGGGAGCAGCCATTAGTGCGGAGGGCTGGTAGGAAGCGCTCCGCTCAAACAACCCAATATCGACAAATTTGAAATCAAGCAATCGGAGCAATTGCAGGGATTGCGTTCTGGAGAGCAATGGGAATGTGTAATCGGCGCAGGAGAAGTCAGGCATGTTGCACCTTCCCGATCAAACTGCTCCTGAATAGATGGTCTACCTTTTCCAGCACCTGCACAGCATCTCCTCCATTGCGCAGGTACTGTGCGAGTGGAACGCCGGCCTGTTCCTGCAAAGCTATGTAGCCACGGTATCTGGGGCGGACGCAGGCCGCTTCTATGCCCGAAAGAGTTCGTTCAAAGAAACCATCTGTCAATTGGTTGAGAACGGGATTCTGCCAAGCGCTGCGCCGGGCGGGCTGGCCACCGGATAAACCGTACAAGGTACTTTGGCAGGTTGTTCCGGCAACATACAAGCCGTAGTCGAGCGCCAGTTCCGGGGCCCGGCATGATGCGGAGATGGCGAGGCCGGTGCCCCCTAGTACGGTTCGCATTGCCGCACCGTTCGCTAGTTTCACGGGCAGCGAAAAGCGCAATGGCCTGGCCGCAAAACCGGCACGCGAATAATTGTTATAGCTATAGGCAAAAGGGCAATAGGCGAACTCGTCGGTTGAGGTCATTTGTTCATACAGTGCAATTGGGTTCCAGTCATAGATCACGTTGGGCATGGTTGCAGCAAGTTCGCGCAGCTCCTCCATGCACTGGAGTGCAATCGTACGATCAAACAACTCGCTGCTTCCATCGGCTACGGGACTACTCCGGGAGACACACATTCCCATGAGATTCAGGAATAGGTCGGCAGGGAAGCCAGGCATTCTGACTAACTTGCGCCTGGCCAGATCCAGGAGTTCTCGCCAATGAGTAGGCACACGGAGGCCAGCGGCTTCGAGCAGATCCATCCGACTGCTTGCTGCCGGAGCTGCCGCGTCGATCGGGAGCGCATAGAGCGCGTCGTTATAGATATAGCTGTCGAATGATTTGCCTGCGGAATCGGTCCTAAGATCATCCCAATCAGCCGATGAGAGCATAGGGCGCAGGTCGACGAGGACCTCCGCAGCTTCTCCCATCATGGGATGGTCAACGACGACAAGATCAAACGCCTGGGCCAGTTCGGCCAAACTTGCGTGCCCGAACTCGTGCAAGCTGCGCTTCTCCCAAAGGATGCGAACATTCGGGTGACGCTCCTCGAAGCGTTGTGCAGCGGCGACCAAAGGCGGAAGGGCCCTACTGTGGTTCCACGTAATTCCTCTGAGCAGCAGGTTCTTCATACCTTCTCGCAGGTCCCGGAATGAATGCTGATGTTCTCACCCGTGCTGGCCGACTGGCAGGCGCCCTCGATAACCTCCATCGCAATCTGGCCAAGCGTTGCCGGAGAGATATTCCGTGTGGGATCCAGGATGGAGTCAATCAGGTTCCACGCGGGCGCCCTCTCGGGATAGATCTCGGTCGCGGGAAGATCGGCATAGCGGGTTGGCGTGCCGGACATCGGTACGAATTCCATGTGGCCGCCCCACAGATCAAGAAAGAGCATTCCATCGGTTCCGTATAAACGGATTTCAAAGTCTCTACGATTGAGACTCGTCGCACCCGTACTGGCAATGGACACGAGCGAGCTGTCGGACATCTCCAGGTTGATGACGTCGTAGATGTCGACGGCCTCGCCGTCATTGTGGAAACGAGCGAAGACCTCCGACGGCCGGGCTCCCGTAAGGAAGGCGAGATAGGCGGCAACATGGCTTACCTGAGTGTAAATCTGGCCGCCGCCGGCGATTTTAGGGTCACTGTAAGTGCCTGCCATGGGTCGCATATATGGCGTGCCGTGCGTGACCTCGCTGCTGGTTCCGCGAAGCAGATGGCTGACGGGGTTTGTCATCAGCACGCTGATCATACGCATCTTTCCAAGATGGCCGCCACGCACCAATCGCCTGGCTTCGGCCGCATGGCTGGTGTAATGCCACGGGCAGCTGATGAGGAACTGAAGATTTTGTTCGTGTGCCAGGTCGACCAGTTGCCGAGCCTCTGCGGCGGTCATCGTCATCGGCTTCTCGATGAGCAAGTGCTTGCCCCTATTCAGCGCTTCGCGGGCATGATCGAAATGCAGGTTTGGGCTGCTGCTGACGACCACGGCCTGGAGGCCTTCGATCGCCAGCAGTTCTGAAACAGTTGTGCATGCCACCGGTACACCGAAGTCGTCCGCGACCTTCCGCGCGCGAGCGAAATCGCGCTTCTGGACGGCGATGAGTTCGGCCGCAGGATGGGTGAGGAGTGCAGGGATGTGGGCGTAGGTAGCCCACCAACCCGCTCCGATTACGCCGCATTTGATTGGCTTGATATGCTCATTCATGAGGAGCCTGAATGAAGATCACGGAGATTAAATTATATCGAGTCAACTCTGGCAACCGCGGTGAAAAAGGGGCCGAGTTCGGCGAGTCGCAATACTGGGGTGGCGGCTGGCAAACCCACTCGCTGATCGCCAACCCGATGTCGGGTTACTCGAAGTATTCCGGAATTCGATCGTCGTGGATGGGACCCGGCCAGGACCCGTATGCGATCGAGATATTCACTGATGATGGGATTATCGGTAGCGCTGTCAACTACGGCGGAGGCCCGTTCGCCTGCGGCGTGATCCAGAAGCATTTCAGCCGGTTTCTGATCGGCCAGGACCCGTTCAATATCGAAATGATATGGGACCAGATGTACCGCTCCACCATGCCGTATGGGCTGGGGGGAGTGACGGCGATGGCGATCAGCGGCGTCGACCTCGCGCTGTGGGACCTGATGGGCAAGGCGCTGAAACAGCCGGTGTACCGTCTGCTCGGCGGGGAAACAAAAGAGAGCATACCGTGCTACGTGACAACACATCCGGATCTGGTCTCGCACTGGAAGGGCAGTGGATTCCTGGGCGTCAAGATCGCTGCGCCCTGGGGCACAGCCGACGGCCGGGCAGGGCTGCTGAAAATGCAGAAGTGCCTGGAAGATTGTCGCTCAAACATGGGCAACGATATGGAGCTGATGGTGGATTGCTATCTCTCGTGGGACATCGAGTTTGCATCACGACTCGCTGAACGCGCGCGAGATTGCGACGTTAAATGGTTCGAAGACCCTCTACAAAACGGCTCTGCCGAGCATATGAATGCCGAATTGCGTACACGCATCAATCCTATTCAGGTGGCTATCGGAAACCTGGAATTCGATTACAAGGCATTTGCGGCGATCCTGGCTGCGCGCGCATGCGATGTGATCCAGCCCGAGATGCAGTGGTGTGGGGGCTTGACTGCGGTACGCCGCATTGCCGCGATGGCCAAGCCGTATGACGTTCCGGTGATTCCGCATGGGTCCGGTGTCTATAACTACCATTTCGTGCAATCGAACCTGAATAGTCCATTCGCAGAGTATCTGTCGGTCGCGGAGGGGACAGGCGTGCGGCCCATCTTCGATTCCATTATTGGCGAACCACTACCCGTCAACGGACGAGTCACACTAGGAACCAAGCCTGGATTCGGTGTTGAACTGAATCGCGATTACCTTGTTCCCATGAGCTTCTAGATACATCTTGCGGCTTGCCGGAATGCGCTGCCATAACAGGTGTTCAGCCTAGCTCCCGGATTAGTTCATTGTCTTCTTTGCGCTGCTTTACATTCGTGCGCAGCGAGCGCTGGCGGCGGTCGCCACCTCCGCGTTGATCCTGGTTGCCACAACCATCTTCGGACACGGACACGTTGCCATGTGGGCCATTGTCTCCTGCGGCCTGTTCAACTCGGTGATGTGGCCGTGCATCTTCCCGCTGTCGCTGAAGGGTCTGGGCAGGTTCACCAGCCAGGGGTCGGGCATTCTGGTGATGATGGTGGTCGGCGGCGCCATCATTCCCGAAGTTCAGGGTTTTCTTGCCGACAAATTTGGCTACCAGCACAGCTTTATCATCGTGCTGCTTTGCTATGCCTACCTGATCTACTTCGCGCTCAGCGGCCACAAAATCCGCCAACCGCGCTATTCCTCGTCGCCGGACGAGTCTGCAGGAAGTTTTGCGGCAATTGGATAGTTGGCACGCGATGCTACTGTCTTGGCACCGCTGAAAGCGGCAGATGCACGTACTTGATCGTCTTTCGCTGCCACGTATACGTCATCTCGAGGCTTCCGTCCGCAGCCTGAATCAGCGCAGGATAGGAATATTGTCCGACCGCATCTTCCAGTGTGGCAAACACCCGGAAGTGTTCCCCGTCGGTGCTTACGGCAAGATTGAGCGGCGTTCTGCCGACGGTCGTATCGTTGAAGATCATCACGATGCGGCCATCCTTCAGTGTTACCGCGTCGATCCCGGAGTTATTGTTGGGAAGATCCAGGAATCGCGCTTGCGTCCAGCTCACGCCGTTGTCGAAAGAGTCGGCCACCGCGATCTTTGAGGCTAGAGTCCGGGACCGCGCGTACATGCGCAAGTGCTTGCCGCCGAGCGAGACGATGGATGGCTGAATGATGCCTACGTACTTGCGCGGGCCCTTGTCGGCGGCCCACCCGGGTGCGCCTTTGGGAGGGTCGGGGGCCGGCGGCTCGGCTGCATCGGCTGCGCGGGAGATTGTGATGGGGCCGATCCTGGTCCACGTCTCGCCGTTGTCGGTGCTGCGTTCCACCCACGCCGCCCAGGTCTCATGCGCCTCAACCGAGGACCCGCTGACGATGGTGCCACCGTCGAGCACCAGCGGTTTCGCTCGTATCGGCCCTAACAGGCCGGCCGGCAGGCGCTCCTCCTTTGACCAGGTCTTGCCCTCATCGTCACTGAATTTCCGGCCCGCCGCCCACTCGCTGGGAGAGGGCCCCACTTTGTAGTAGAGCCACAAGCGTCCGTCTGCCGTGTGAAATAAGACGGGATTCCACGAAGGGAAGCCCTGCTCGCGCTCCAGTTCCACCGGCGCGGTCCACTTTCCATCGATGCGGCGCGAACCCCAAATCGCCACATCCGGTGCGCCTTCTTTGGTGCCGCCGAACCAGGCCGCCATCAGTTCACCATTCTTCAGCGCAACCACGGTCGAGGCATGACATTCCGGGAACGATGTGGACCCGGGCTGGAAGATGAATTCGCCTATAGGCGCGTTTTGGGCAAGCAGCAACGATGGGGCCAGGCAAACGGCACTCGATAGCGTAAGCAGAAGTCTCACTTTGGTTCCTTCGCCGATCCTCTGAGCCGGGCAGAGGGGCTGCACGGCTCACTCCGAAGCCTATTATGCGAAGCGTGAGCGCGTCGAGGCCGACGCAGAATTAGGCTCCAGTGACCTGCCAGAATGTCGTGCCCTAAGCGCCTACTCGCACCCTTGCTGCTTGCAGAATACCGGCCAGGATCGCAGTTGGAGTTGGCGGACAGCCCGCGATGGTGTGGCTTACGGGGATTATGTTGGCGACGCGGCCGCGGGTGGCGTAGCCGGCGCCAAAGATTCCGCCGCATGTGCCGCAGTCTCCGACGGCGATTACCAGTTTGGGGTCGGGGATGGCGTCGTAGGTGCGGCGCAGGGCTTCTTCCATGTTGACCGAGACCGGACCCGTTACCAGCAACAGGTCGGCGTGGCGCGGGCTGGCGACGAACTTGATGCCGGCGCCTTCGAGGTTGTAGTACGGGTTGTTGAGCGCATGAATCTCAAGCTCGCAGCCATTGCATGAGCCCGCATCGACGTGGCGGATGCACTGGGCGCGGCCGAGAATCTTCCACAGATCCTGCTGCAATGCTTCGACCGCGGAAGGGGTTGTGGCCGCTGCCGGCCATGGTTCGGTCAGGATTCCCGTGCGGATCATGCGCGCTAGAGTGTTGAGCATGGTTACCTCAGCCGTCCTGTCCGCTGTAGGACAGGTTGAAGGATTTGTTGATCAAGGGGAAATCGGGCACGATGTTGCCGAGGATCGCGTATTCCAGCAACGGCCAGTTTTGCCAGGAAGGATCGTGCGCGTGGCAGCGGCGGATTTGGCCGTTGGGACCGGTTTCGAGGGCGATCAACACCGGGCCGCGCCAGCCCTCGATGATTCCGATGGCGAGGCGGCCGGGTTCGGCGATGGGGACGGGGACGGCGATGGGCGTCGCGTCGACTGAGGTATGGGAGAGTTGCGCCAGCAGCGCGCGGCAGAGGCGGAGCGACTCGAAGATCTCGCGGAAGCGTACCTGCACGCGGGCGGCGACATCGCCGCCGGTTTCTGTAACCACTTCGGTAATAATTGTGTTGTAAGGCGCCCAGGGGTGGTCGGCGCGAAGATCGTGGGCGATGCCGGAGGCGCGCGCGGCGAGGCCGATGGCTCCAAGTTGGAGGGCCAGGTCGCGGCTGAGATGGCCCGCTTCGCGGAAGCGGTCCTGCAGGCCGCCGTGGTCGTCGTAGATGGTGCGGAGGCCCGCGGCCTCGTGGTCCAGCATTCGATAAAGGTGGAGGAGGTGAGCGTATGCGGGTTGAGGCAGGTCGGCTGCGACTCCGCCGGGGATTATGGTATCGAAGAGGTAGCGTGCTCCGAAGGCCTCAACGTTGGCGCGGAGGAGGTCTTCCTTGAGGCGCGAGAACTGGGTGAGGCCGAAGGCGAAGCCGGCGTCGTTGCCGAGCGCGCCCAGGTCGCCGAGGTGGTTGGCGAGGCGTTCGTGCTCGAGGGCGAGGGCGCGGAGGTACGTGGCGCGCGGGGGGCACGCGGTTGCGGCGATCGCTTCGAGCGCGGCGCAGTATGCCCACGCGAAGGCGACGGTTGAGTCTCCGGAGACGCGTGCGGCGATGCGGTGACCGTCTGCCTGCGTGGCGGCCTCAAAGTGTTTCGCGATGCCGCGGTGGGTGTAGCCGAAGCGTTCTTCGAGGCGGATGACTTTTTCGCCGACGACGGAGAAGCGGAAGTGGCCGGGCTCGATGATGCCGGCGTGGACGGGGCCGACAGCGATCTCGTGGACGCCGTCGCCTACGACCTGAACGAACGGGTAAGCAGCAGGTTTGAGGTTTGTGGTCTGCGGTTCGAGGTGGTCGCGGCGGAGGGGGTAATAGTTGGCGGGCCAGGCGTCGTGACGGTGCCAGGGGCGCTGATCGGGTGCAGTGCTGGCGATGCCGAGCAGGTCGTGGGTGGCACGCTCAAGGCGGGCGGCGGCGGGGAAGGCACGCACCAGGCTGGGATAGGTGGGGTTGGCGATTGACTCGATTTTGTGGCTCAGCACCAGGGCGCCTTCGGGGAGTAGAAACGCGGCGTGGATAGCAAAGCAACGGTCGCGCTCACCATCGTCCGGATAGCGATCGTCGCTGCCCCAGAGGGTGAGGAAGGTGGCGCCGATCTCCTTGAGTTCATCCATTGCCCTCTGCCATTCCACGGCGCCGAGGCTTGCATAACTGCAGGGAATGTTCGACGGGATTGAAATCGTTGGCTGCTCGAACGAATCGAAGTTCATAGTTGTTATCCGATCAGCTTGGCCGCGGCGCGGTACCAGGTGGCGAGCGCGGGCGGCATGTAGAGGCCCAGCATAAGCACGATGGCGAGATGAACAAAGACAGGCACCAGCGCGGGAGAGTGCGGCAGCGGGCGGGCTTCACTATCGCCGAAGACCATGGGCTGCACGCGGCTGAAGATGGCAGCGAAGGCGACCCCGAGGGCGAGCAGGAGGAATGGCGTCGTCCACGGATGCTCGCGCATGGCGGTGGTAAGGATGAGGAATTCGCTGGCGAAAACGCCGAAGGGTGGCGTGCCCAGAATGGCGAGCGAGCCGAGCATCAGTCCCCAGCCGATGGCGGGATTGGTGCCGAGCAGGCCGCGGATGCCGTCCATCTGCTGGGTGCCGGACTTCTGCGCGGCGTGGCCGGCGGTGAAGAAGATGGAGGACTTGGTGAGCGAGTGCACGGTCATGTGCAGGAGGGCGGCGAAGTTGGCGACCGGGCCGCCCAGCCCGAAGGCGAAGGTGATGATGCCCATGTGCTCGATGGAGGAGTAGCCGAAGAGGCGCTTGATGTCGCGCTGCCTCCACAGGAAGAACGCGGCGAGCACCGCGGACAACAGACCGAAACCCATCAGCATGCGCCCGGGAAGGGCGTTGCCGATAGAGCCTTCGACCAGCACTTTGCAGCGAATCACCGCGTAGAGTGCGACATTCAGCAGCAAGCCGGAGAGCACAGCCGAGACCGGCGTGGGGCCTTCGGCGTGCGCGTCGGGCAGCCAGTTATGCAAAGGCGCAAGGCCGACCTTGGTGCCGTAGCCGACCAGAAGAAAGACGAATGCGAGTCCGAGGACGCGAGGTTCGAGCTGGCCCTTGACGGCATTGAGGTGGGTCCAGAGCAGCGCGGTCATGCCTTCGCGGCCGAGTGCTTTCTCCGCGGCGAAGTACAACAGGATGGTGCCGAAGAGTGCCTGCGCGATGCCGACGCCACACAGGATGAAGTATTTCCAGGCGGCTTCAAGCGAGGCCCGGGTGCGATAGAGAGAGACGAGCAGGACGGTGGAGAGGGTTGCGGCTTCCATCGCGACCCACAGCAGGCCCATGTTGTTGGTGAGCAGAGCCAGCAGCATCGCGGCCATAAAGAGTTGGTACATGGCGTGGTAGAGGCGCAGGCGGCGCGCGTTCAGGCGGCCGTGCTGTTCCTCGATGCGCATGTAGGGGCGGGAAAAGAGCGCGGTGGTGAAGCCTACGAAGGCTGTAAGCGCGACCAGAAAGACATTGAAGGCATCGACGAAGAACTGGTCGTGGAAGACCAGGATCGGGCCGTGACGGGCCACGCGCACCACCAGGAGCGCGGCCGCGATCAGCGTTGCGAAGCTGATGGCGACATTCAATTCCGGCGCAGCGCGTTTCGCGCCGAAGAGCGCGAGCAGCAGAAACCCGAGCAGGGGCAGACCCAGTACCGCGAGCAGTTCCAATTCAATCCTCCCTGAGGTTTTCCATGTTGCGCAGATCGAGGCTTTCGAACTGTTCTCGAATCTGGAAAAAGAACAAGCCGAGGATGAATACGCCGACCAGCACATCGAGCGCGATGCCGAGCTCAATGACCATGGGCATACCGTAAGTTGCGCTGGTGGCGGCGAAGAAGAGACCGTTTTCCATGGCCAGGAATCCAATGACCTGGGTCACCGCTTTGCGGCGCGTGATCATCATCAGAAAGGAGAGCAGGATGACCGCCAGCGCGATGCCGAGGGTATTGCGCGTGATGGTCGTCGCCATCATGCTGATGGGTTGCGCGAGGCCGAAGGCGAAGATCACCAGCACCAGTCCGGCGAGCATGGTAAGGGGAATGTTGAAGACCGTTTCGCTGTCCCACTCTGCGCCGAGACGGTTGATCAGCCGATGCAGGATCAACGGCAGTGCAATTACTTTTAGCAGAAGCGTGAGCGCGGCGGAGTAGTAGAGCTCCTTCAGCCCGGAACTGTAAGCCACCAGGCAGGTGGAGAGAAACAGAATCGAGCCCTGCCACGCGAATAACGTGATCAGCCGCTGCGTTCGGCGCCGCGAAAGCATGGCAAAGGATATGAGCAGCAGGCACGCGGCCAACAGATTGAGGACGGGAAGGGTGAAGCTATTTGGGTGCATGTTTATCTCACCCCCAGCAGAAGATGGACGAGCAGGCCGAGCACGGCGAGCAGGAAGGCCATCGCAAGATACTCCGGCGCGCGGAAGATGCGGACCTTGGCCGAGAGCGATTCGATCAGCGCCAGCGCCGCGCCGGCGGCGATCAGCTTGACGAGCAGCGCGGCGATGGCGATCAACATCGCGCCACCCCCATCTGCGCCGTGGGTGGCGATGCCCCACGGCAGGAAGAGCGCGAAGCCGATGCAGGCGTAGTTGAAGAGCTTGAGGTTCGACGCCCATTCCACCAGGGCGAGATGCCGCGCGGAGTACTCGAGCAGCATCGCTTCGTGGATCATGGTGAGTTCCAGATGGGTCGCGGGATTGTCGATGGGGATGCGCGCGTTCTCAGCCAGCAGCACCATGACAAAGGCGACGGCGGCGAAGATGACCGAGGGATCGATGAACGAAGGATGCGCGCTGTAGTTGTCGACCAGCGAGGGCAGAGCGGTGCTGCCGGAGAGGAGAAATGCGTTGAACAGGACCATCAGCAGCGCCGGCTCGGCGAGGAACCCGACCATCATCTCGCGGCGTGCTCCCATGCTGCCGAAGGCCGTGCCGATGTCCATGGCCGCCAGCGAGAGAAAGACGCGGGCGGTGGCGAAGAGACCGATCAGCGCGATGGCATCGGCCGCGCGCGCGAAGGGAAGGTCGGTGGCGAGGGAAGGGATGATCGCCGCGGCCAGGACCATCGTGCCAAACAGAACATAGGGCGTCAGGCGAAAAAGCGGCGACGCGGTGGCGGCCAGGGCGGCATCTTTCAGGAAGAGTTTGCGCAGCATGCGGTAAGGCTGCCTCAGCGGTGGCGCGGAGCGGTTCTGCAGCCACGCGCGGCATTGCGCGATCCACCCGGCGAACAGTGGCGCGATGGCGATGGCCAGGGCTACCTCTCCGAATTGGCGAACGATCGTGATGGCTCTCATAGGACGAACACCAGCAGGACAATCAGCGTGAAGAAGCTGAAGAGGAGGTAGATAGAGAGGCTGCCGCCCTGCACAACGCTGACCAGGCCGGCGAGCCATTGGACCGCGCGCGCGATGGGAAGATAGATGGCGCGCCAAAAGCGGTCTTCAATGCGAATGCGATAGCGCGGAGGATTGTCGGTGGGCAGCGGCAGGTCGCGCTCCATGCGAAAGAACGCGCCGAACATGTGGCGAATGGGCTGGCCGAACCCTTCGGCGGTATCTTGCATGCGGGCCGTCTGGTGCGGGTAGCCGCAATCCCACGCAGGGACGCGGCGAACGCGGCCGTGGGCCATCATGCGCACCAGCAAGAAGGTTACACCGACGACGCCGACGATTCCGGCGAGCAGGATGATGCCGCTGTACGTGGCCTGGCGCGAGGCAATGGGCGCGATAAACCACAGCGATCCGGTGGTGCGAATGCGTTCGCCGAGCAGCATGCCGGTGACGGCGGAAGCGGGGCGGAGGGCGAGCTGAGGAATTATGCCGATGGCAATGCAGCCGAGCGCGAGCCAAACCAGGCCGAGGCGTTCCAGCCAATTGGCGTCGCGGGCTTCGGCAAGAGAGGCCTCGCGCGGCTGGCCGAGGAAGACGACACCGTAGAATTTCACCATCACATAAGCGGCGAGAGCCGCTGTGAGTGCCAGCACTGCCGCGCCGAGAGGAACGAACATGTTAACGAAGGCGTGCGGAATTTGCGGCGTGAACAGGAAGGACTGCAGCAGCAGCCACTCGGAGACAAAGCCGTTGAACGGGGGCAGGCCGGCGATCGCGAGCGTGCCAACCAGCGCGATGCTGGCGACCCACGGCATGCGGCGGATGAGCCCGCCCAGCTTGCCGAGATTGCGCTGACCAGTGGCGTGCAGCACCGAGCCGGTGGTGAGGAAGAGGAGGCTCTTGAAAAGTGAGTGGTTAAGCGCGTGGACCAGCGCGGCGCAGAGAGCCAGCGCGGCGAAGAGGTGCAGGTTGCAGGTCTCGAACAGGATCGACAGGCCAATGCCGGCAAAGATGATGCCGATGTTTTCGATGGAGGAGTATGCGAGCAGGCGCTTCATGTCCGTCTGCACGGCAGCGAAGATGGCGCCGTACAACGCGGAAAAGAGCCCGAGCGCAAGCACCAGGACCCCCCACTGCCAGAAGCGCACATGCAGCAGATCGAAGCTGATGCGAAGCATGCCGTAGACGGCGGTCTTGAGCATCAGCCCGCTCATCATGGCGGACACCGGCGAAGGCGCTGCGGGATGGGCTTCGGGCAGCCACACATGCAGCGGGACCAGCCCGGCCTTGGCGCCGAAGCCGAGCAGCGCCAGCAGAAACGCGGTGCTGGCCCAGAAGGGTGTGAGCGAGGCGTGGCGCATGGCGTCGAAGGTGAAC
Source organism: uncultured Granulicella sp. (assembly GCA_964489045.1). Lineage (GTDB taxonomy): Bacteria > Acidobacteriota > Terriglobia > Terriglobales > Acidobacteriaceae > Edaphobacter. The sequence goes on from CAZAXI010000001.1 coordinate 142,386, forward strand.
TGCCAACTGCCCCCTTGCAATACGCCGAAGCTGAGCAAAATGCAGGTTGCGCCCACATGGGCCATCAGAAGATAAAGGAATCCGGCGCGGCGAATCTCGGGAATGCGGTGCTGCGAGGTCACCAGGAAGTACGAACTGAGCGCCATCGTCTCCCACGCCACCATGAAGAGGTAGGCATCGTCGGCGAGAATGACCACCGCCATGCTGGCGAGAAACACGTGGTATTGCAGGCCCATCAAGCCGGGCGCAGTGCCTTCGCCCGTGCGAAAATAGCCGGCGGAGAAGATGGATATTCCCGCGCCTGCCACACCCAGCAGCAATAGAAAGAAGCTGGACAACGCATCCAGGCGAAGATGGAAGGGCAAGTCCGGCAGACCCAGCGGAAGAACAATCACCTGCGGCGCCAGCCCGGAAACCAGAAAAACGCCGGCCAGGACCGCGACCAGGAGGCAAACCAATGCCCCCATCGGGAATAGCACGCGCGCTACCAGGCGGCCGCCTCGTGAGGTCAACAGACCTGCTACCCCCAGGAATACCCACAGGGCCACCAGCGCCAGCAGGTAGCGGAGGTCGTGATTCGCCACGGCCGGCACTTGACCGAATATCGCAGAGAGGTTCAAGAACGGACCTCATACTCGTGATCCATCTCGCCCAGCAAATCTGTCGCTTCCTTGAGGTGGGTGTAGAAGTAGCGCCGCATCAGGGCGAGGACCTTCAGGATGGTCGGGTCGCGCACCGAATAGAACACCTGATTGCCGGCCTTGCGATTTGCCACCAGGCGCTTCGCCCGCAGCACCGCCAGATGCTGCGAGACATTGGCCTGCTCCATTCCCAGTTTGTCCATCAACTCGCCGGCGGAAAGCTCTCCTGCCCCGAGGAACTCGATAATCGCAATCCGCGTGGGGTGGGCGAGCGCCTGAAAGATGTCGGCTTTGAAACGGCGCAGCGAGTCTGGCATAAGGGTCTCTATGGGTAGATGAATATTCGATATTACTTATATAGTATACCAGAATATCTTTGTGCTTGAGGAGATAGGATTACTTGGGCACGGATCCAACGAGGGAAGTCTGGGACATGGCGGAATCTCGACGCGGAACCATCTCCGATCCTACCAAGCTGTGGCCGGACGCGCACGCTGCTTTGAGCGGCATTGTGCAGGACGGGATGCTGCTGGCGATTGGGGGATTTGGCCTGTGCGGGATTCCCGAGGCGCTGATCGCAGCCCTGCGCGACACCGGCGCGCGCAACCTGACCATTGCCAGCAACAACGCCGGCGTGGATGACTGGGGCCTCGGGTTGCTCCTGCGGACGCGGCAAGTGAAGAAGATGATCTCCAGCTACGTGGGCGAAAACATGGAGTTTGAGCGGCAGTTTCTTGCGGGCGAGTTGGAGGTTGAGTTCTGCCCGCAAGGCACGCTCGCCGAGCGCATGCGGGCGGGAGGCGCAGGCATCCCCGGTTTTTATACGCGGACCGGTGCCGGCACCGTGGTCGCCGAAGGAAAAGAGCACAAGGATTTCGATGGTACGACGTACATCCTGGAACGCGGCATTCATGCGGATCTGGCCCTGGTGAAAGCCTGGAAAGCGGACCTTCACGGCAACCTGGTTTATCGACGCACTGCACGCAACTTCAACCCGCACGCGGCCGCTTGCGGCAAGATCACTGTTGCTGAAGCGGAGATCCTGGTCGAGCCAGGTGAACTCGATCCGGACCAGATTCATACGCCGGGAATCTATGTGCACCGGCTGGTGCACAATCCCCACCCGGACAAGAGAATTGAGAAGCGAACTACGCGAGAGGAGTAGGGCTGTGGCCTGGACTCGTCATCAGATGGCTGCTCGTGCCGCCCAGGAATTGCGCGACGGCTATTACGTGAACCTGGGGATCGGCATTCCGACGCTGGTTGCCAACTTCATTCCCGCGGGCATGACCGTGACCTTGCAGTCGGAGAACGGGCTGCTCGGCATGGGACCGTTTCCGCGCGAAATCGAGGTCGACCCGGATTTGATCAATGCAGGAAAGGAGACCGTGACCCTCCTGCCCGGCGCTTCCACCTTCTCCAGCGCCGACTCGTTCGCGATGATTCGCGGCGGTCATCTGGACCTTGCCATCCTCGGCGCCATGCAGGTCTCCGAACACGGGGACCTCGCCAACTGGATGATCCCGGGCAAACGCGTGAAAGGCATGGGCGGCGCCATGGATATCGTCTCCGGTGTCCGGCGCGTGGTGGTGGTGATGGAGCATACGGCTGCGGACGGAAGCGCGAAGCTGCTGCGCCAGTGCACCCTGCCACTGACCGGGACTGGGGTGGTTCACCGCGTAATTACGGATCTTTGCGTGCTCGATGTGACCGGCTCAGGCTTTGAGGCCGTCGAACTTGCGGAGGGTGTTACGCGCCAGCAGGTGGAAGAGCGGACCGGGGCACCCGTGCGCTTTAGCGGTGCTTTAGCTTAAGAATTCCTTTTCCATACGGGTTTTCGTTTTTCCAGGAAGGCAGAGACGCCTTCGTGAAAATCTGCCGTCTCCCGAGCTTCGGCATTGGCTGCGAGGGCCGCTTCGATTGCAGCGTCGAGCCACGCTTTGTTCTGCGCGGCCAACAGCCGCTTGGTCGCTGCCAGGGCCTGCGGACTGTTCGCGATCAGTGTCTCCGCGAGCGATTGAACCCGCCCCAGCAGATCTTCGGGGGCGATCACCTCAGTCACCAAGCCCAGCCGAAACGCCTCTTCCGCAGCGAAGATTCGGCTGGTCAGCAGCAGATCGCGGCTGCGCTTGTCGCCGATCTGCAAAGCCAGAAAGGCGGACACGATCGCAGGGATAAAACCGATCCGCGTCTCGGTGAACCCGAACCTGGCCGCTGGCGTTGCCAGGGTAAAGTCGCAGATCGTGGCCAATCCCGCACCGCCGCCAATTGCCGGGCCGTGCACGGCAGCGATGGTTGGCATGGGCAGCTCATATAGCGTGCGGAGCAGTCTGGCAATTCGCGCCGCATCTACGCGGTGCTCAAGATCCGTCTCGCCTCCCATGCCCTTTAACCCGGAAAGATCCAGGCCCGAGCAGAACGCCTCGCCCGCGCCGGTGAACACCAGCACGCGGCAGTTGCTTGCGCCGGCGTCTTCCATGGCCGCGATCAATTCCACCTGCATCTCGGAATTCATCGCATTTCGCCGCTCCGGCCGATTCAGCGTAATCGTCCGTATCGGAGGGTTATCCGCAATCACAATCGTCGTCGACTTCAATTTGTCCTCCGCGCTCAAACAAGAGCGGTGCAACTTTGAGCTTATGCTGCGCGCTAATTCACGCGCGGACCGAAGCGCCTGGCAATCTCCACGCTGGCGCCGATCAATTCTTCGAGCGGCCCGAGCGTGGGCAGCGTCGCACCGCACTCCGCCAACACCGCGATCAATGTCTCGGTGGGGATATTGCCGACCAGGGCATCCTGCGCGAACGGGCATCCGCCGAGGCCGCCGATGGCCGCGTCAAACCGCCGGCAGCCGGCATCGTACGCTGCGCGAATTCGTACCGGTGCGGCGGTTCGGCGAGCATGCAGATGCACGCCGAGCTCGATCGCGTCAAAAGCCTTGCCTACAGCCGCCACGGTCTCCGCGATTTGTTCGGGCGTAGCCAGCCCCACCGTATCCGCCAGCGAGATCTGCCCCACTCCAGCGTCGATCAGCAGATCGCATGCATTCACCACCTCGTCGATGCTCCACGGCTCGCCGTAGGGATTTCCGAAGGCCATTGAGAGATAGGCAACCACTTCCAATCCGGCTCCATACGCCAGGGTTCCTATCGCATGGAGTGCATCCAGCGACTGCTCCGGAGTTTGCTTCTGATTGCGCAGGAGAAACTGGGGCGAGATCGAATACGGAAAGCCCAGCGTCTGCACCGCGGCCGTATCGATGGCCCGTTCAGCGCCCTTCTCATTCACCACGATGCCGATCATCTCCACGTCCCGCGACGGCATCAGGTACTCGAGCACCTGCTCCGAGTCCGCCATCTGCGGAACCGCGGCGGGCGAGACGAAGCTGACCGCATCGATGTGCGTGAACCCAGCGGTTACCAGCATGCGCAGGTAGTCCGCCTTCACCTCGGCCGGAATCTGCGCCGGCAGCCCCTGCCACGCATCCCGCGGACACTCGACGATCTTGACCAAATCACCCATGGTCTTTCCCTATCGTTGGTCGCATCAGCCGCGGGATGGATGGACCTTCAGTATCTCGCGCGCGATCACCATGCGCTGAATCTCGCTGGTGCCCTCGCCAATGGTACACAGCTTCACATCGCGATAAAACTTCTCCACCGGATAGTCCTTGATGAATCCGTAGCCGCCGAGCAACTGAACTGCCTCACCGCAGATATGCACCGCAGTTTCGCTCGCAAACAGCTTGGCCATGGAGGACTCGCGGGTTACCTTGCGGCCCGCATCCTTCAGCACCGCAGCCCGGTAGGTCAGCAACCGCGCAGCATCCAGGTCCGTTGCCATATCCGCGAGCTTCCACTGAATGCCTTGAAACTCCGCAATCGCCTTGCCGAACTGCCGGCGCTCCTTCACATACTTCAACGCCGCATCCAG
>CAZAXI010000002.1:0-116681 GCA_964489045.1 uncultured Granulicella sp.
CTTCCAGCGTGTGCTCGGAGCCGTCTTCCAGGCCGAAGCGCATCTTGATGACGCGCTCTTCTCTCGGGGTCAAAGTCCGAAGCACCTGCGACGTGTACTCCTTCAGGTTCACCGCGATCACCGCGTCCGCCGGACTCACCGCCATACGGTCTTCGATGAAGTCCCCAAGGTGTGAGTCTTCCTCTTCGCCGATGGGCGTCTCCAGCGAGATGGGCTCCTGCGCGATCTTCAGCACCTTGCGCACCTTCGCGACCGGGATGTCCATGCGCCGGGCAATCTCTTCGCTCGACGCCTCGCGCCCCAACTCCTGCACCAGTTGCCGCGAGGTTCGGATCAGCTTGTTAATGGTCTCGATCATGTGCACCGGGATGCGGATGGTGCGCGCCTGGTCCGCGATGGCCCGCGTAATCGCCTGGCGGATCCACCACGTTGCGTAGGTCGAGAATTTGTAACCACGGCGGTACTCAAACTTGTCCACCGCCTTCATCAGGCCGATGTTGCCTTCCTGGATCAGGTCGAGGAACTGCAGGCCGCGGTTGGTGTACTTCTTCGCGATGGAGACGACCAGCCGAAGATTGGCCTCGATCAGCTCCCGCTTGGCGCGCTCTGCGTCCATGTCGCCCTGGATCATCTCGCGCTGCGTGCGCTTCAGATCCGCGATGGAGATGCCCGCGTCGGCTTCGATCCGCTCAAGATCAGTCCGGCAGTTCTTTTGCTGGCGGCGATACTCCTTGCGCAACTCTTCGCTCTTCGACGCCTCGAACTTAACCTCCAGCGACTTGATCTGCCGCTCCAGCGTGCGCATGGCATCGACGGTCTTGTTGACCTTGTCCAGCAGCCGCTTCTTTTCGGCGTTGGTGTATTTCAGCTCGCGGATAATGCGGTTGACGTAGACGTGCTCGCGGCCGATCAGCCAGCGGTGCTTGCGCGCGTCGCGGGCCTTCGCCTTGGCGTCCTTGCCGTGGGGCGTGGCCAGCTTCTCTTCCAGCAGCACCAGCTTCTTCTGGTGCTTCACAATCACGTCGATGCGGCCCACGGTAGCGCGCACCCGCGCCTGCAGGATCTCTTCCGTCAACTCCTCTTCGTCGAAGGTGACCACTTCCTTGATGTTGCGCACGCCGCGGCGCAGGTCCTCGCCCAGGCCCACGATCTCGCGGATGACGATGGGCGAGCGCGAGATGGCCTTCATCACGCGGTTCTGGCCGCGCTCGATCCGCTTCGCAATCTCGACTTCGCCCTCGCGCGTCAGCAGCGGGACGGTGCCCATCTCGCGCAGGTACATGCGCACCGGGTCGTTGGTCTTCTCCAGCGTTCCCGGCGAAAGGTCCAGCTCAACGTCCTCGGACTCCTCACCGGCTTCGGGCTCGTACTTCTCGCCGCGCGCCTCGCCGGAGAGCACATCGATGCCCTGGGTGTTGATGGTCGTCATCAGGTCATCGAGCTCGTCCGGAGACGTGATCTCGCCCGGCAGCAGGTCGTTGACCTCACCAAACGTGAGATAGCCCTTCTCTTTTCCGGTGTCGATGAGCTTCTCTATATCTTCTTCGTACTTGTCGATTTCTTCAGCCACGGCTTAGCGCACTCCTACCTCAAAAATTTTTGTGGGACCGCCAGGGGAATCAGGCGGACAAGTCCCTTGGTTGTTTCGTAGTGTGCAGGGAGTAGATGCGGTGTCGACCGCGGTGGCAAGCCCGGTAACCTCAGCAAGGTCAGGGCATTCAAAGGCACACGTCCCCAGCAGATACTAGCGTACCACGTTTATTTGACGATTAACAGGCCGCAAAAGATTCGGAAGTGTCGCAATTGTGCAACAACCGAAAGTTAGAGCCTCAGCACCGACTCTATGGGCATAGAATGCAAGTCCAACTCATTGATTATTATACAGTTGTCGTCCAAAGGCTACCTTCTCGCCCGTGCTTCCAGAAACGCCTCCAGGATCAGCACCGCAGCCACCTGATCGATAATGCGCTTGCGGGCCTGCCGGTCCGCTGTCGTCCGCCGGGCGCGCCCGCTTTCATCCAGCAACTGGTGTGCCTCCCACGTGGTCAACCGCTCGTCGACCAGGTGCACGGGGATGCCGAACTCCGCGCGCAGTTGCTCCGCGAACTCCTGCGCCTTCTTCGCCCGCGGCCCCACCTCGCCGGACATGTTCAGTGGATTGCCGACCACCGCCACCGCCACCCCATGCTTGCGCAACAGCCGCCCAATCGACTTCAGGTCCGCCCGCGGCGTCTTTCGATACAGCGTCAGCAGCGGCTGCGCCGCATACCCCAGCGGGTCCGTCACGGCAATGCCGATCCGCTTGTCGCCCACATCGAACGCGGCAATGCGACTCGGCGGGTTATTCAGGTGGGTATCCATATCCGCGCAGGCGTTTCCGGCAAAGTTCAATCTCTTCCGCGGTGAACAGGGGATGCCACTTCGTCTCCTCCAGAATCACCGCCTCCACCGTCAGGTCCAGGCGCTTTCGCTCCCACAGCGACGTAAACCCCGGAGCGACCCCCGGAGAGTGAATGAACCGGCGCGCAGTTTCCAGCCCGCCCAGCTCGCGCAGCATGGAGGCAAACAACGGAGCGCTGTATCGTGCTTCGATCTTCCCCGCCCGGTAGACCTCTTGCATTCGCTTGTCGAATTCGTCTTCCAGCATGTCCGCCTCCCGGGACTGCGCGGCCCTAAGTCTGCCCGGCCTCAATCGCCAGCGCAACCCGCAGCATGGTCTGCTCGTCGAAGTGCCGGCCCATCACCTGCACGCCGATGGGCAGTCCCGCCCGGGTCTGGCCGCACGGCACGCTGATGCCACAGATGCCGGCCAAGCTGGCCGCGACCGAGTAGATGTCCTCAAGATACATCTGCACCGGGTCGTCGGTCTTTTCGCCCAGCTTGAAAGCCGGCGTCGGCGTGATCGGCGAGACGATCGCGTCCACTTCGGCGAACGCCGCCAGAAAGTCGCGCGTCAACAAGGTCCGCACCTGCTGCGCCTTGCGGTAGTAGGCGTCGTAGTACCCGGCCGAGAGCGCGTACGTCCCCAGCAGAATGCGGCGCTTCACCTCCGCGCCAAAGCCATGGTCGCGCGTCTCGCGATACATCTCCGAGAGCGTCTCGGTTCCCGCGCCCGCGCGGAATCCGAAGCGCACGCCGTCGAACCGCGACAAATTCGCCGAAGCCTCCGCCGTCGCAATCACGTAATACGTCGGAATCGCGTACTTCGTATGCGGCAGGCTTATCTTCTTGATCTCGCAACCCGCCCCGCGCAGCCCATCCAGCGCCTTCTCAATTGCCGCGCGAATCTCCGCATCCAACCCTTCGCCGAAGTACTCCTCCGGCACGCCGATGCGCAGTCCTGCAACCGGCTTCTCCAGCGCGCCCACGTAGTCGCCCACCGGCCGGTCGGAGCTGGTTGCGTCCTTCACGTCCTTGCCGGCCAGCACGCTCAGCATGGTCGCCGCATCGTGCACATTGGTCGCAAACGGTCCCACCCGGTCCAGCGACGACGCAAACGCGATCAGCCCGAAGCGCGAGACGCGACCATACGTCGGCAGCACTCCGACCACCCCGCAGAACGCGGCAGGCTGACGAATGGACCCGCCGGTGTCCGAGCCCAGCGTCGCCACGGCGAAGCCCGCCGCAACCGCCGCCGCCGATCCGCCGCTCGATCCGCCTGGCACGCGGTCCAGCGCCCGCGGATTCAGCACCGGGCCGTAGGCAGAGTTTTCATTCGACGAGCCCATCGCAAACTCGTCGCAGTTCATCTTGCCCAGCAGCACCGCGCCCGCCGACTCCAGCCGCTCGACCGCGGTCGCATCGTACGGCGGCATGTAGCCCTCAAGAATCTTCGATCCCGCGGTCGCCGGCGACCCCTGCATCACCAGCACATCCTTGATGCCCACCGGCACTCCGCCCAGCGCGGGCAGCGCATCGCCCTTCGCCGCCATCGCGTCGATCTTCGCCGCCTGCCGCAGCGCGCGCTCTTTGCTCAGCGCCAGAAAGCTGTGGATGTTCTTCCCACCCGGCCCATCCTCCGCCGCAATCCTTGCATAGTGCTGTTCGGCCAGCATCGTAGCCGTCGCAGCCTTGCTCGCAATCGCCTCGCGCACTTTCTGAATCGTCGCCGTACCCAAGCCCATCTCCGTTTTTCCTGTCAACTGAGAACTGACAACTGAAAACTATCTTTCAATCACCTTCGGCACCTTGAAGAATCGCCCATCGCTCTCCGGCGCCGCAGCCATCACCGCCTTGCGGTTCAGCGACGGTCGCAGCTCGTCCGCGCGCAGGGTGGCCCCGCTGCGCACCGGTTCCACGCCCAACATCTCGCCTACTTGGGCCATCGCCGGAACGCCCTTGGTGTCCACTTCGTTCAACTGCGCAACGTGACCCAGGATCGCGTTCAGATCGCGCTGCATGCGCGGCACTTCCTCGGCGGTCAGGTCCAGGTTCGCCAACTCCGCCACGCGCAGCACATCCTGTTCGGTTACGCTTCCAGTTTCCGCCATCGGCCGTCTCCTCAACCTCTTCGCAGTTCAAAGCGGATGCCCTTCACCGGCAAGCCTGCGATCTTCTTGAGGTCGCGCTCCAGCACGCTGCTCAGCGAGATCATCTGGCGCAGCCACACCGCGTCGGCCACCTCGATCCGCACCACGCCCGCGTCATAGCTCACCACGCGTCCATGCTCCGCCATCGCCGAGCCGCAAGCGACCGTCCATGCCGCCGCCAGCCGGTCCTCGTCGCCCATGCCGCGCAGGCTCTCGGCCAGCGTACCGCGCAACACATCTCTCATCGCTTCCATGCCGCACCGCCGCTACTTCTTTTTCTTTATGGGCAACCGGTACACCACCCCACCGGAGATGGCGAAGAACTCACGCTCCTCGTTGCCAAAGTGCTCCAGAATCAGGTCCGGCGACAGCCGAATCGCCCAGTTCTTCGACCGGTTGAAGTCGAGACTACCGCCCAGCGCGAAGATCGGCGCCGTGTGATCGCAATACAGTCCCACGCCGGCATCGACGGAGCCTCCGGCTGGAGCGCACGCGTTCTCGGCTGGGGTCCGTCCCACATCGCCCGGCCCGTAGCCCGCGGTGCCACCGTCGAATACCCCGCTGGCGATGCCGCCATACGCGTGGAGGTTGACGGCGGCGTGCTGGTTCTTCAGCCAGCGATATTGCACCCCGCCCAGCCCCATATTCATGTAGACCAGTGGCCGGTGAATGCCGTAGTTCTCCGCCAGGGGAAACACCTGCGTGGTTCCCGCCTCGCCGCGATACTCGGCCGCGATGCCCCACTTCGGCGTCACCCACCAGGTGCCTTCAAACTCGCCGCCGCCCAGGTTCATGCGCGTGGGCAGGTCCTCGCCGGCCTTGAAGTTCATGTAGTTCAGCCCGCCGTACACCTCAAATTTGTTGTCGTAGGTGACGGGCGGGGCCGGCCCAATCCTGGTCTGCGCCTGCGCGCGGCCGGCAATCATCGCCAGCACAAAAGCCGTCAGCACTACTCCAATGGCAAGACCCCGTCTGCGCCCTGGAACCTTCGCGGCGTTGTTGGCCCGCTCCGCGGTTCCCATCTCAATCTTCTTCGTCATCCTAAGCATTCTTCTCCAAATTCTCGAACCCCTTGCAGGCTTTGGGCATGCCGGGGATGGGTGCGGCCCGGTCGCGCGCCTGCGCCTTTTCGCAAACCAACACCCGGGCGCTCTCGGCCCAGACATTCAGATCGCAAAGTGTCCTTATCCAAGATATAACGTCCGGGCCGATCTAGTTTTGGGTGGGGTGTTCGAGGTGGTCGATTACCAGGACGGGAACGGTTGCCCTGCCGGGTTCAAGCTTCAGGCCAAGTTGCTCCGGAAGCGCGGTGAAGAGGGAGGACGCGGTAGCCTCCGAGGCGGAGCCACTCTCGTCGGGGCCGGCGGAGAGCCGCGCCTCCGGGGAAGTGTCATTCAGGACAAAGGTATAGGCAGCCGTGAGGCCGGTCTGGTCGCGAACTGTGCGACCGGTGTTTTTGGTAAGGTATTGGTCTGCAAAGGTCTTCATGGATATATCCGGAAAGCCCAATCCATCCGACCCATCTTTGCCGAGCAGGCAGACCTTCACTCCAAAGTAGTCCGGGAGAATGCAGAATGAACCAGTGAATCTCTTGACGTCACCCGGCGTGGCCTCCTTCATCTTCAGGCCGCCTTTGGCGATGACCAGGTTGTAGACAGGCTGGTCTACCTCTGCAAAGTGGCAGGCCAGCTTGAACCGCTCGATCAGGACCTTGCGGAAGACGAGTCGGCGGGCGGCATCGTCCAGCTTCTGCCAGGCGGCAACATCGGAGTCAGCCACCTTGGCCTGGATGAAAAATTCGTCGGTTGAATACCATTTTGGCGTTCCCTGGACCTGGTCATCCCTCCATGCAAAGCCCAGGTTGAAATCCCATCGGATGATGTCGTCGAGGTTGTAGTTTTTGATGGTGATGCCGTCACCGTCAGGCGGGTTCGTCAAACGCCCGCCATACGGCTCGATGGGCCGGATGGAGACGGCGGCGAAGGAGATGCCGTGGGTAGGATCATCGGCGGGTGCAGGTGCGGCGCAGGTTCGATCGAAGTTCGGCGCGGCGGGCGCGGCCACTTGTGCGACGACGGTAAATGTGGCGAGTACGAATACTGTAAGAACCGGCAATCTGCGGATGAAGTCACTTGCAACCGCGTTGTGTGTGCACATGCGATGGGCCCCGGTTCGCCGCACCAAGTGTACTCCGCGCCTGCTGCCGCACGAGCAGGCGAAGCCCGGCCAAATCCTCACGGCCCTTGTTCGATCGACAGCGACACAAATCCCTGCGTCCCCGCGGCCACGGCCAGGTTCGTCACCTCGGCCACACCCGCGATCTGCATCGGCACGATGCTGACCAGCCCGTTCGCGTCGGAGACTCCCGTTGTGTTGGCGGCGCCCAGCACCGGCGCAATCGGGCACGGCCCCCGCGCCGGGCACGCCATCTCCGCCGCATTCACGGTCTGATAGATCGATACCGCCGCTCCGGCGACGGGATCGCCGCTCCCATCCGTCACCCGCACCACCACCGGCGCGAACGTGGCGAAGTCCGAAATAGCCTGCCCTGCCCCGCTGACCACAGCCAGCCGCCACGCCGAAGCATCGACCCCCACCGTAGCGAAGCTGGCGCAGAGGTTCGTCCACGCACAGGCCTGGCCGGTTGCCTGCGCACCCGCCGCCAGCGGCCCCGCGACCGCCGTCGCCTGTGCCACGCCATTCGGCCCGGCTACACTCGTCGCCGGCGACACCACCATGCCTGCGGACGAGGCCCATGCGACCGCCGTTCCCACCGCCGCCGCGCCGTTTTCGATGACGCTCAGCTGCGGAGTCCAAGCCACCGTCACTCCCGCAGCTATATATTCCACCGGCTGCAGCGAGGTAACATTGCGCGCGACCGCGCTGAAGGTTGCCGTCTCGACCGCGCCCACCGCTGCCGCCTGCACCGTTACCGGGCCGAACGCCGTAGCCGTCACCGTCGTCGCAGCCAACCCGGTCGCATCGGTCAGCACCACGCAGGTTGACCCCGTGCACGCCCCAAACTGCACCGAACCTGAACCAACGGGACCGGCCCCGACGGAAAACGTCACCGGCAGTCCCACCACCGGCGTTACGCCATCGGCCAGCACCACGCGCACCGCAAACAGGGTTGCCGCGCCGACCAGCACCATGCCCGAGGGCGCGGACACCAGCGTCATTATGTCCGGTGCAGCGGCAGCACTGTAGGTCAGCGCACCGCGCATCGCCGTGGTCCCATGGGTCGAGAGATCGACTACCGCGACATCCACCGGACCAGCGGGATTCGCGGCGAACGCGCTCTCCGGCGGCGCCATGGCCACAATCGTCGTTGCCGTCCAACTCTCGACCGTCGCAGCCACGCCGTTCACCGTCACCGCATTGCCCGCGCGAAAGCCCATCCCGCTGATCGCGATCTGCCCGCCGTTGGTGCTGATCGCCGCCGGCTGGATCGAGTCTGCATACAGCACGCGCGCCTGGTACGCGAAGTCAGGCCGCCCGTCGCCGCGCGCGTCCGCGATGACGAACCGCAACCCCTTCGCCTGGGTTGTGGCCAAACCCACCGCGGTCATTCCCAGCGAGATCGTATTGAATGCCGACGGAGTGGCCGCCACCGTGGGCAGCGTTCCGGTCGCATCCGTCGCCGCCCACGCTCCGATCAGCGGCATGGCCTTCGCGGTGGTTGCCAGCCCGCTCTCGTCCAGGGCCGTCACTTCCAGCGTCGCCGTGCGCCCGGCCTGCATGGAGAAACTGGACCATGCCGTATGCCCATGCGCGCACAGCACGCCCGTACCCCACCCGCCCGGCGCAACCGGCTCGGGCGCCGTCTCCGTGCCGTCGCCGCCTACGGTTGCACAGGTGCTCGCAGCATTCTGCGGCGCGAAGTCGATCTCCAGTGCGCTCCCGCTGTTCTGATACGGGCCCAGGGCATCGCCGGTGCTCTGGCTCGGCGAGCTCCCCGACGGCGCCACGCCCTCCGTCCCGTACGGCCCCACCGAGTGCGTCTCGATATACAGCGGATTCACCGCCTCCGTCGAAACCACCCCCAGCATCGGGCCATTGCTCGAACCCGCAGGATCGATGTCGGGAATCCATCCGAAGCTGTAGTAGCCTTCCCACCGGCCGTCCGGCGAGCCCATGCTCGCGGCCATTCCGGAAGCGGGTCCGGTGACCGGGTTTCCCGCATTCTGCTGAAACAGTTGCCCGCTGACCGACGAGACATCCTCAAAGCCCTCGGCGGTGGCCACGCCGCCTCGCCGCCGCGCGAGTACAACATTCACTCCCTGCATCCCCTGGCCCGTGGGAAAGCTCACCGTGCCGTACGCCTTGCTCGCCTGCTGGTAGCTGGCCGCCATCGGGTACAGCATGCTGATGGCCCCGACATCGTCGTCGCGGAGGGTGAACGGCTGGGGCAGGCACTGGTAGGTGTACAGGCCGCACACAATGTCGATCGGGTGCATGATCGGCCAGTGCAGAGCCTGCGCGGTGGTCGGTTGCGGAGTGCCGGTGAAGACGTTGTCGTTGGTCTGCGACCAGCCCACGCCCAGCACCCGCCCAAACGCCCGCTCCAACTGGTACTGCATTTCCAACTGCTGTTCCGGCGCGGGCCCGGTGCAGCGCCCGTTCAGCACCAGGATCGCGTGCTGGATGAAGCCCGCTGGGGTGATCGCATCGACGCTCTCGGTCACCGCGTTCTGCCGGCACTCCGCCGGGCTGCTGGCCCCGCCGCCCAGCAACAGGTCGGTCACGGAGCCGTCGCTGTCATAGATCACGGCGATCTGGATGGCTGCGTAGTTGGCGCTCTCGACATCCCCGGGAAAGACCGGGCCGCTGCTGCTCAGGTACGAATTCGCCCCGCTCACATGCTCCGCCAGTGCGCCGCCCTGTGCCAACACCATCGCCGAGGTCGGCACATTCCACACCCCCGCAGCCGCCGCCACCATTGCATCCGCCGCCGCGTGGTTCACATTCGCGCTCAGGTCGCCCGGATCGGTGAAGTAGAGCGGAGCCGTGGTGTACCACACCACCGGATTGCCGCTGGCCGCGGTGAAGTACGGCGGGCCGGTGATCCACCGCGGCGCCTCAGCCCATGCACAGCTCGCGGCCAGCAGGACGGCCAGCACGGCCGTCTCAATTCGTCGCATCGCCAGCCTTCTCCCAGCTTCGCAGCAGTGCCATGACGGTTGCATAGGCAGCATTCTGGGCCGCTGGAGCGAGCGCCGTCTCCGCAGGCAAAACGTCGGCAGGCAAAACGTCCGCAGGATTGCCGGCCTGCAAATTGGCGCCGGCGTCGGTTCCCTGCGCAGGTGCAGCGGCGATTGCCTCGGCATGCACACCGCCGGGAAGCGTCGTGGGATGAACTGACTCCGGAGGGTACCCGGCGGGCCGGACCACTCGGGTCGCGACCCAGCGCAGGTCCACCGTGCGCCCATCTCCGGGGATGCCCCGTCCAAGCTCCGCTTGGGCGGGTTCTCCGCCGCGGACCGGAATCGCGCCATCCATGCCGCCCACAGGAGAACTCAACCCCGCAGCGCTGGGCGCGTGCAGCAGCATCAGGAAGCGCTGCCCCGGGCGCAGCGGCTGGTCGCCGCCGGTCCACAGGCCTGCCCACTCGCGCAGCGTGTACGTACCGCCGCTCACGCCACGGATCGCGTCGTCCACTTCAAATTCGATCTCCACCACGCCGGTCGCGCCGTTCACTCCGTCTTGCCTGCGCACCGCAATCACCTGGCCCGCAAAAATCACCGCGGCCTGCTGCGCCATCGCGTGCAGCGCGGCTTCATTCGTCTGGGGAGTCGTTTCGGCCGCGGCTTCGGTTAGCGTCTGTGCGCGCCCGCCGTTCGCCGCCAGCAGCAAAGCCAGCACCAAGACCATCCGCTTTGCCGATCGCATCGCACATCTCCCGCGTCTCCTTGATTCTCGTCAAGGAGTGGCAGAAGCGCGCACTTCTGTTTCACTCTGGTACACACCGGTGTCCCGATTCGGGAAACCCAGCGGCACGAAGTGCCTCAGATTTCGGGGTAGAAGTCGAAGAACGCCTCGATGCTCAGGCGCAGTTGCGTCTCGATCTGCTCGCGGCTGCCCTCCAGCACATGCATGGTCACGTGGGCTTCGTTGCCGTTCTTCAGGGCGACCGGAGCCTCGCCCACCGACACCACCTCATCCGCCGGCAGCAGCCGCATTCCGTACACCAATGTCAGATTTGCCATGTCCGATTCTTTCACTTCCACGCGGTCGCGTCGCTTCCAGGCGCACACCCATTGCTTTCGTTGATCAAACTCCGCGCCCAGCTATTCCATCAGGGGAGGTTTTTGGGCGGCAGCGGGATTTGCCGTGCTCACCGTCGCTGGGCGGCCACCCCGCAGCACCTGCGCATTGTGCACCAGCACTACCACCCGCGGGTCCATCTCAAAGGGGGCCAGCGCCGGATCGTGGCGCATCTCGACCTGCACATCCATGCCTGCCTCGGCCGCTTTCGCCAGCGCGTGCAGCATCTGGTCCACCATGCCGGTCCGCGCGTACATCTTCGCCATCTCGAAGGAGAACTGCGCCAGGTCCCGCGACGAGAGCACGTGCGCGGCCACGCCTCCGGTGCCGGTTTGCTCAAAGACCTGCGGGTCCAGCTCCAGAGCCGTGGCAATCTCGTGCCGCGCTCCGCGATAGTCCTTGGTCGAGAAATACGCGTTGGCCAGGTTGGCGTGGAAGACGGCTTTGTGCTTGTTCAGCTTCACCGCCCGTTGGTAGTCGGTGAGGGCGCTGGAATCCTTGCCATCCACAAACTCCGCCGCCCCCAGGTTGTTCCATGCGTCGGCGTTCTTGCGGTCCAGCTTCACCGCCTTCTGGAAGTAGAGCCGCGCCAGTTGAATATTGCTCATCTCCAGCTCGGCCAGGCCCAGCTTGTTGGTCAGGCCCGCCACGTTGCCGCCGCGCGCGATCGCGTACCGGTAGTAGTCCATTGCGTCTTCGGGAAAGCGCCGGGCGCGCAGAATGTCGGCCTGCATCTCCAGCAACTGCGGCGTCGCGGTAGCCGGGTCCGGCAGGTGCGGCTCTATCTGCGCCCACTGCTCCGACTGGTGCATGCGCTCTCTTGCCGTTGCAGTCAGGGGCTGGTCCTGCGCGACGACCTGCGGAGAACGCCACGCAACCGCCAGCAGGCACAGCAAAGCCAGCGCGCCGGCGTGGACAAACTGCGGTCTTGTTAGTAGCGGGTGAGCCGAAACGGGCAGGCGCATACACACCTCCGAGTGGCCAGTATTCTCTGCCTTGCTGCTCCGACTGTCAACCATACCTTGGTGGCAGTGATCGCCTTGTGCCACATCGCAGCGGTCTAGCCGAGCTTGCTGGAATTTTACTCTTCCCGGCGCCCGCTTTTCCATCCAGATCGCATCGAACTCCCGTGGGTACTTGCGGTCAGCCGTCGGCGCGATAACTCCGCGGGAACCCTAAGCGAGACTCTGCTCCAGCCCGGGGTCGGAGCGCAGCCTTTTGTGGTCGAATGGGAATACGCCGGATCAGGCCGGTAATGGGGAGACTCTAGGTCGAATGGCAAAGCTCGCAGTCATCATAGGCGCCGGCCCCGCAGGTCTCACCGCCGGTCTCGAACTCCTCCGCCGTTCGGATATTGTCCCCATCATCCTCGAGGCCAGCGACGAGATCGGCGGCATCTCCCGCACCGTTCGCTACAAGGGCAACCGTATGGACATCGGCGGCCACCGCTTCTTCTCCAAGTCCGACCGCGTCATGCAGTGGTGGATGGACCTGATGCCTCCCGACGCAGCCAGCGCCGGTTCCGACGCCGCGCCCACCCCCGGCGGCGAAGCCGCACCCGTAGCCATCAGCTACCAGGGCAAGACCCGCGTCGTTACCGTCCCCGCGCACCTCTCTGAGGAGCCCCCGCTGCGCGGCCTCGGTCCGCTGCTCACCGACGCTGACGACGAGAAAACCGAGCCCCAGCAGGACTCGCCCTCTGATATTGACCTTACCGGAACCATGTCCGTCGCCGAGACCCTCGCCGTGGGCGAGCCTGCCAACCCCGACCTGGTCATGCTCATCCGCCCCCGCCGCAGCCGTATCTATTATTTGCGCAAGTTTTTCGACTATCCCATCACCCTCACCGCCAACACCATCTCGAACCTCGGCCTGGTGCGCATGGCCCGCGTCGGCACCAGCTACATCTGGTCGCGCGTCCACCAGATCAAGCCCGAAAAAAGTCTTGAAGACTTCCTCATCAACCGCTTCGGCCGCGAACTCTACCTCACCTTCTTCAAGAGCTACACCGAAAAAGTCTGGGGCACGCCCTGCCACGAAATCTCCGCCGAGTGGGGCGCCCAGCGCATCAAGGGCCTCTCCCTCACCACCGCCGTCAAGCACTTCCTCAAGAAACTCTTCAGCCGCAAGCAATCCGGCGAACTCGCACAGAAGGGCGTCGAAACCTCGCTCATCGAGCGCTTCATGTATCCCAAGTTCGGCCCCGGCCAGCTATGGGAGCACGTCGCTGACCTTATTCGCCAGAAGGGCGGCGAGATCCACATGCAGTGGAAGGTGGACGCCATCAACTTCGTCCCCGGCAGCGAAACCGTCGTCGCCTCCATCGAAGCCGTCAGCATCACCGGCGAGCGCCGCACCTTTGCCGGCGACTACTTCTTCTCTACCATGCCCATGCGCGAACTCTTCCGCGCCATGCGCACGCCCATCCCCGCCAGCGTGCTGGAAGTCTCCGACGGCCTGCAGTATCGCGATTTCATCACCGTCGGTCTGCTCGCCGACCGCATGAAGGTTCGTGAGCCCGACGGCGGCCTGCTCAAGGACACATGGATCTACATCCAGGAGCCGGATGTGCTCCTCGGCCGCCTGCAAATCTTCAACAACTGGAGCCCCTACCTGGTCAGCGATCCCACCAAGGTCTGGATCGGCCTCGAATACTTCTGCTACGACACCGACGACCTGTGGAAGATGGCCGACGACGACCTCAAGAAGTTCGCCATCGCCGAAGTCGCCAAAATCGGCATTCTGGACGCGCCCGACGTCTCCGACGCCCACGTCGTCCGCGTGCCTAAAACCTACCCTGCCTACTTCGGCACCTACTCCCGCTTCGACGAGCTAAGGACCTTCTCCGACCGCATCGAGAACCTCTTCCTGGTCGGCCGCAACGGCATGCACAAGTACAACAACCAGGACCACAGCATGCTCACCGCCATGCACGCGGTCGACGGCATCGTCGCCGGCAATATCGACAAGAAAGCCCTGTGGGAGATCAACACCGAGCAGGAGTACCACGAAGAGAAAGGCAAAAAGTGACCTCTTGCCCCGGACACGCTCTTGCTTCTAGGTAAGCCAAGGCTTCAGCCTTGGCCCTCTCGTCCGCCGAAGAATAGCGGGCTTTAGCCCCTGGGGCACGTCCCGCGCGGCTGCGATCCGCCTGCAACAGAACCCGCCCCCGCGATACCATCTAAACATCGCAGCGAGGCCCCCATGAAAACGATTCTCACTCTGCTGCTGGTCCTCTTTCTGGCCGTGTTGATCTACAACCGCCAGCGCATCTACCTGCGCGACCCGCTCGCCACCGTCTACCGCAACGAGGTGCAGCAGACCGGCGTCGAGGTTTTCATCAACTACTCCAGCGACGTCTTGCTGCAGCAGGATGCAGAGCCGGCGCCCCTGAGCATCCTGGTCCAGCAGTGGAACCGCAAGCCCGGAACGCCCACCACCCTGACCTGCCTCCGCTGGATCGCCTGCATGACCGATTCCGACCAGGCTTCCGCCATCCCGCTCGCCTGGACCGGAAAGGGAAAATACGACCCCAAAGTCCTGATGACTACCCGCGAGGTCTCCTTCATCGACACCGACGCCTCCACCGTCCGCATCGAACTCCGCTAGAGCTTCAGCACTCCATCTCCGCAACAGAAAACCCCTGCCGGGCAGGCAGGGGTCTTCGTGTGGATCCAGATGCTTTCCGCGAAGCTAGGCTGTTCGAGTGAACCTCCGGCGCACAACACCAACCAGTCCCAGCAAACCGCTGCCCAGCAATGTAAACGTTCCCGGTTCTGGAGTCGCACCCCCCGTCGGAGGAGCAGTGGTCGTTACATTGGTTGTGTTGATGGCGAATTCCAGTCCCGCTTGGACTTGATTAATGTCAACGAAGAACAGATCAACAGGGTAGTCGCCAGGCGAAAGGATATCCGTACTGCACCCAACCGGCGTAATTCCATGGACGCCGCCATCGTCGCAGACAATGGCTCCGTTGACATAGGCAAACGCCATATCGTCGGAGGCGATGGTAAAGCTCACGGATTCGGTGGTCGGCACCACCAGGGTCCCGTACAGCTCCGCGGCCTGATAACCGGCAGTGCCGCCGTCGCCACTCGTTCCTGTCCCGTTCGGTGGGAAAAAGTTAGCGGGAATGCTGACTGGGAGAGTGATGGTGCTGGTAAGGGTCTCGGTAACGTAGGGGTTGGCAGCCGGATCCCAGTAAGTGATCTCGCCATCCGACAACAGACTGGTCGATGTTTCGTAGCCCGGAAGGTCCTCGCCTGAGATGCAGCCGCCGACGCAGCCAGGGTTATAAGTGCTTGTATTCAGCACCGGCAAACCGTCAATACTCCCGAGCGAGCTTTGTACCTCGTTCGTGAATGTGCCGCCTGAAAGGTGGTTGGCATCAGGGTCCGATGACGAAATGGTGTAGTAGTTGATGTCCAGGGTCTGGGCATGGGCCACAGCAAACGGCGAAAGAACCAGGACAGCAAGCAGCACTATCGCCAAACGACCGGTGCAGGTGAAGAACTTCATCGTATTCCTCCGTTCAGGGGAACTGATTTGTCTTATGGACCCGGAGAATCTGTCACAGATTGCAACAGAATTATCTGCAATTCTTGGGCCAGACTTAGAGGCTTTTATTTCATAGACTTCCGTGCCGCCACCGAGAGGATTGTGAAAGATATTGCATCTGATGGGCAAATGGTTCTCTTCAGGAGATCGCAGCCGGGCGCCGGGTGCCCCATGCTCGACCACCCCACGCCGTCATTCTGAGCCGCCCTTGGCTCAGAATCTCCGTCGTTGCCTTCGCCGCTTTGTCGTTGCCCCTCCTTTTGTTTGTCATTCCCGCAGGGAATCTGCTTTTCGCCATTTCCCGCCCCACCGCCCAAGGCCCATTGGGTCCACCCTCCAAGCATGCCAAAGGCCCGTAGGGCCGTCCACTAAACGTCAGCCCAGCCCGGCAGGGCTGGGACCCCAGGCGAGAAACATCCGTGAGCGCCGTAGGCGCGACACCCCCGCTAGGGCGGGATCATGCCCCACCGATTTGGCGCGGCCGTCCCCATCTGGAAGATGCCGAAAAGCTTGACACGGACGATATAATAGAAGCAGAAGCAAACAGCAGCGCGACCGCCGGTCTGGCTCTGTTTTCCGGGTGCAATATCTCAAAATCTTCCATTGCGGGTTCAGCCCTCCTCCGTTCATACAGCAGGACGGCCGAGAGATTTGGTTTGTATATACGCCCTCGCAAGCCCTTTGCTATCAGCACATATTTGTATATACAGAACTGCAACCCATTTGTTATGAGTAAAACCCTGTATATACCCTTGGAGGCGCATTCCGCCCCTCACAACCGCGCTCTGACACCGTTTCCAATTGTATATACGTGCCTGGAAGTCCTTTGTCATCAACCAATATTTGTATATACAGAACCGCAACCCATTTGTTATCAGCGAAACACCGATTTAGACCATACCAGGGGTCTACACCGCTTTGAACCGCTCGAACGCACAAGCAAGTCCGCTCCGGACGAAGCAGCTCCAAAACCAGCCGCCGGTCACCAAAAGGTGAAACTGGGCGTCTCGCGGTATCATCGCTACCATCCCGGAGAAAATATTTTATGGCACTGATCAAGACCTCAAATCCAGCCCTCGGCGACAAGACCTTCACCGACCTCGCCAACGCCGGCCAGCTCGACGGCGTGGCCGAAGCCGGCCGCATGACCCTCAGCGGCACCGTCAACAAGACCGGCATCCTGCTGCTCTGCGCCATCGCCACCGCGGCGTACACCTGGCGCCTCTTCCTCCAGTCGGCCGGCGACGCCACATCCGTGCTCGGGCTGATGCTGGTCGGCGTGATCGGCGGCCTCATCGTCTCCATGGTCACCATCTTCAAGAAGGAGTGGGCGCCGGTTACCTCGCCCATCTACGCTCTGCTGGAAGGCCTCGCGCTCGGCGGCATCTCTGCCAGCTTCAATGCGAAGTATCCCGGCATCGGCATTGAGGCGGTCACCCTCACCTTCGGCACACTCTTCGTGCTGCTGCTGGCCTATAGCTCAGGTCTCATCCCGGTTACGCAGAAGCTGCGCATGGGCATCATTGCGGCCACCGGCGGCATCTTCGTCTTCTACATGCTGCAGTTTGTGCTCGGCTTCTTCGGCGTCCACTTCGCCGCCATCAACGGCAACGGCCTCATCGGCATCGGCTTCAGCGTGGTCGTCGTGATCGTCGCGGCGCTGAACCTGGTACTCGACTTCGACTTCATCGAGTCAGGCGTCAAGGTCGGCGCGCCCAAGTATATGGAGTGGTACGGCGCCTTCGGCATCATGGTCACGCTGGTCTGGCTGTATCTCGAGATTCTTCGCCTGCTCTCCAAGATCCGCAGTCGCAACTAGCCGCGCAGCCATCCCCGTTGCCTCGCGACCCGCCGATCCGTTAGTCTTACGAGCCGCTAACTAGATGATTTATTTGGTTTTATCCGTGCATGGATGCGAACATTCGCGGCGGCCGGTTCTCGGTGCGACGCACTTTCGGCGGAATCCTGCATCGAACCAGATATGAGCCTCTCCAGCGGTCTCTGCGTCCTGGCAACCGACTATGACGGCACGCTTGCCGAGGAAGGCGGCGTCGCCTACCCGACCATCGAGGCGCTGGAGTCTCTTCGGCGATCCGGCCGCAGGATCCTTCTCGTCACCGGACGGGAACTTCCGCAACTGCTTGAGGTATTCGACCGCACCGACCTGTTCGATTGGGTTGTCGCGGAGAACGGCGCTCTGCTCTACCATCCAGCGACGCACACGAAGCGTCTGTTGAGCGAGCCGGTGCCGCATGCCCTGGTGGCCGAGTTACGGCGGCGAGGGGTTGAGCCGATCTCCACGGGCGATGCGATAGTCGCGACCTGGAGGCCGCAGGAGAACGCCGTGCGCGAGGCGATTCGCGAGCTTGGACTGGAACTGCGGATCACCGTGAACAAGAATGCGGTGATGGTGTTGCCTATCGGGGTGGATAAAGCCAGCGGGATGGAAGTGGCGCTCCAGGAGATGAAGCTCTCCTGGACGAATGTCGTCGGCATCGGCGATGCCGAAAACGACCTCGCGTTCCTGTGCAAGTGCCGATGTCCGGCGGCCGTCGCCAACGCGCTCGCATCGGTGAAGGCGAAGGCGGACTTCACCACCCGCGGTGCGCGCGGCGACGGAGTGGTCGAACTGATCCAGCAAATGCTGAGCGGCGAGTTGCAGACGCGCTGTTACACCCGGCACAAAGAACAATTGGCCGTTCTTTCCAACACAAACTCTTAACCAGGCAATGGGCTCAGGTGCCGTTCGATGCGAATACTAAGCTGGCGATTGATTCTCGCGCTCACGATTGGAGTCTCGTTGGTATCGCTCGTCTCGTCGTGGTACGAGGTACAGGCGCAGCGGGACGCTCTGCGGGGCGAACTGGAACGGCAGGCACTGACGCTGGGCGAGAGCCTTGCCGGAACGGCTGAGCTGGATCTCGCCGCCGGCGACCGCGACGGCCTGGAGCGGCTAGTCGAGCCCTCCGGCAACCGCGAACATTTGGTGGCAGTCGGAATCTACGAACGCGACGATACTCCCGTTGCGATGACGCCGGGACTGAACGCTTCGCTATCCACACTCACGCAGTTGTCGCGGCATGCGATGCGGGACAACCGCAGCCTGAGCACGTTCACGGACCTGAAATTCAGAAGCGTCCACGTGCTGGCGGCGCCGCTGCATGCGGACGGCAAGACCGTGACCGGCGCGATTCTGATTGTCCACGACAGCGGCTACATTGCCGCGGCGATCTTCGGCGTCTGGCTGCGCATGTTCGTTCGCATCGCCATTGAGGTGCTCGTGATCGCGGCCATCACGCTGTTGATCCTGCGCTGGAGCCTCTCCGGACCGATCCGGCGGGTCGACCGGTGGATGCGGGACCTGCGCCTGGGCAAGAACGCGGTTCGCCCGGCCGCGACCGATCTGAATGTTCTCTTCCCCCTGACCCGCGAGGTGGGACCGCTGGCGGAAAGCATGCAGCGTGCGCGCGCGGCTGCGGAGACGGAAGCCGGATTGCGCAACGCCAACGAATCGCAGTGGACGCCGGAGCGTCTGGCCGACCATGTGCGCAACCGGCTGGACGGAAACAGCCTGTTCGTCGTCTCCAATCGCGAGCCGTACGTGCACTCGCGACGCGACAACCAAGTGACCGTGAGCGTGCCGGCCAGCGGCCTGGTGACCGCCATCGAGCCGATTCTCTGCGCCTGCAATGGGACCTGGGTCGCCCACGGCAGCGGCGACGCGGATATGGAAACGGTGGACGCGCACGATCGCCTGATGGTTCCGCCCGAGGAGCCGCGCTACACGCTGCGCCGGGTCTGGCTGAGCCACGAGCAGGAGGAAGGGTACTATTACGGCTTCGCCAACGAAGGTCTGTGGCCGCTGTGTCACATCGCGCACACCCGCCCCATCTTTCGCGCTTCGGATTGGGAGCACTACTACAGCGTCAATCGAAAGTTCGCCGACGCCCTGGTGGAGGAGATTGCCGGCGAAGAGAATCCGGTCGTGCTGATTCAGGACTATCACTTCGCGCTGCTGCCGCGCATGGTGAAGGACCGGCTGCCCAATGCGCGGGTCGCGATCTTCTGGCACATTCCGTGGCCCACGCCGGAGGCATTTGAGATCTGCCCGTGGCAACGCGAACTGCTCGACGGGCTGCTGGGTGCAGACCTGATCGGCTTCCATGTGCGCTCGCATTGCAACAACTTCCTGAATACCGCGGATCGCATTCTCGAGTCGCGTGTGGATTGGGAGCACTTCTCGATCAAGCGCAACGGCCACCACACCTTCGTGCAGCCTTTTCCGATCAGCGTGGAACTCCCCAGCGACATTCCCGAGGCGCACAGCAAGCTAACCGCAGCGGAGGAACGCAGCGCGCTGTTCGCCGAGTTGGGGATCGAGGCAACCTACCTGGGCATCGGGGTTGATCGCGTCGATTACACGAAGGGAATCCTGGAGCGGCTTCGGGCGGTCGAATCTTTCCTGGAAGGGTATCCGCGCTACCAGGGCAAGTTCACGTTCATCCAGATTGGCGCGCCCACGCGCAGCCGCATCAAGCGCTACGCGGAGTTCCAGTCCGAGGTCGCAGCCGAGGTCAACCGCATCAATGCGCGGTTCAAGCACGGCAGGTGGAGACCGATCGTGTTTCTCAATCGCCAGCACGACCGGCACGAGCTGGAGCATTACTACCGCGCCGCGCATCTGTGCATGGTCACCTCTCTGCACGATGGCATGAATCTGGTGGCCAAGGAATATATCGCCGCCAGGCAGGATGAGGGAGGCGTGCTCATCCTGAGCCGTTTCACCGGGGCCGCGCGTGAGTTGCAGGACGCCATCATCGTCAATCCCTACGACATCAGCGCCACCGGCGAGGCCATCGCCGAGGCGCTGACCATGGATACGAATGAAATGGTAGAGCGCATGCGGCGCATGCGCCGGTCCGTGAAGGAACACAATATCTACTGGTGGGCCGCCAACCTTATCGGGGGCCTGTGCGAACTTCGCCTCGACTACAAGAATGAGGCCAGGCCCGCCGCGCCCGAGCATGCTCTGGTAACGAAGTGGCGAAGGCACACATCACGATCTCGACCGGAGAGCGCTGCCTAGCGTCGAGGTGGCGTTTCTAGGTTTCTCGCTGCGCCAGAGTTCGCCGGACACTCCAACGAATCACGCAATGGCTGCACTCGAGATTGCAATCTCCTATGTGTGAAGCGAGAGAGGCACGCGAGCGGTCCATGTCCTGAATGCACCATTCAACGATTTGCTCATCTTCGCCGGCAGGTCGCGAAGATGTGAGCGGAGACTTGCTCGGCACAGAGGAAGAATCGATCACTTGAGCCATAATGGTCCTCAATTCAAGTAACACGTGGCTTGCGGAATCAGTTGCAGATGCAGTTTTTCAGCATTCGGACTGACACCATCGGCCTTTGAGAATAAGACGTGGAAAGACGATTGACGGTGTTTCGTGTCACAACTCGATGTGATGGGTGACCTACACATTCCCCCAGCTCCAATCCTGTGACAAGTGTCGTCGCAACTCTAATGGATAGTGCACGTTATCGCTACCTTTTCCTGCCAGCCCACACCATTCCGTAACCCCTAATACATATGCTGACCGCCGTTGATCGAGAGCGTAGACCCGGTCACGAAATCGCTATCGTCAGCGGTGAGGAACAGGACTCCCCGGGCAATATCACACGGTCTCCCGAGCCGGCCCACGGGGATTCGCATCACGATCTTCTCCAGTACATCGGGCGGCACGGCACGCACCATCTCCGTGTCGACGTAGCCAGGAGCAATTGCGTTGACCGTGATACCGAACCGCGCTCCCTCCTGAGCCAAGGCCTTGGTGAATCCGTGAATTCCGGATTTCGCTGCGGCATAATTTACTTGGCCGTACTGGCCGGCCTGGCCGTTGACGCTGCCGATGCTGACGATGCGTCCGAATCTTGCGTTGCGCATGAATTCGAACGTGAGCTTGCAGAGGTTGTAGCAGGAGCCGAGATTGGTGTCGAGGACGGCATCCCACATGTCGCGGCTCATCTTCTGCAGCGTTCCATCGCGAGTGATGCCCGCATTGTTCACCAGGATCTCTATGGGGCCGACTTCCGCGACGATCTTCTTCAGCGCTTCGGTGCATTGCTCGAAGTCGGATGCGTCGAACTTGTAAACTTTGATTCCGGTCTCGTTCGAAAACGCTTCGGCCGCCCGATCATTGCTGGTGTAGGTGGCGACCACTGTGCGTCCTGCATTTTGCAACGCACGGCTGATCTCCGCCCCTATCCCTCGTGTACCCCCCGTAACCAATGCCACTCGTGCCATCTGTAGACCTCCGTGCGCCTACCTTCGATGCGCAGACATATTACTCTCGATATTCCGCAAAGATTAGCTGGAGCCCGACATAATTTGAGGCAATTTACAATATGCTGCACTGCGTATGCGGAGTATGCTGCATTGCATATAATTCGAAGCCAGCAGCACCACCGCGAATTGCCGTTCCCGGCAACTGCGACAAGGGGGAATGTCGAAGAAATGTCCATTACGCTGGAAGACCGGACCGCACCTGTGAGTGGCAAGCCCGCCGTAGATGCCGATGCACCGCTGTCACCGTTTACACTTGAGGGCCGGACGGCCCTGGTTACCGGCTCGGGCCGAGGCATTGGCCGGGCGATTGCGAAACGCCTGGCGGCGGCAGGCGCAAACGTCATGCTGAACGATATGGATGAAGCCCTGCTGGTGGAGGCGGAAGCCGATCTTGGCCATGCCGGGCGGGTTGGCCACGTGACCGGAGATCTTACCGACCCGGCTACGCCGGAGGCGGTCGTGCAGGCAGTTTTGGGCGCCTTTGGCGCCATCGACATCATCGTCAACAACGCCGGCTACAGTTGGGACAGCGTCATCCAGAAAACCACCGACGAGCAGTTCCAGGCCATGCTGGACATTCACTTGGTCACGCCGTTCCGGATTCTGCGCGCGGCCTCCGGGTACCTCCGGGAAGCAGCCAAGAGCGAGGCTGCGAATAACCGGCGCGTCATGCGCAAGGTCGTCAACATCACCTCCATCTCGGGGACCGACGGCAATCCCGGACAAGCTGGTTATTCCTCGGGAAAAGCCGGTGTCATCGGCCTGACAAAAACTCTGGCCAAGGAGTGGGGCCGCTACAACGTAAACGTCAACGCGGTCGGATTTGGCCTGATCGAGACCCGGCTGGTGCAATCCCTGGATGGCCCTGATGCCAACCTGCACATGCACGGGCACGAAATCCGGCTTGGGGTCCAGCCAACCCTGCTGGAATCCTTGAAAAGTGTCTGCCCGCTGGGACGCCTGGGTACCCCGGACGAAGCCGCCGGAGCGGTCCTGTTCTTCTGCTCTCCGCTGTCGGACTACGTCACCGGAGAGGTGCTGATCTGCGGCGGAGGGATGCACTTCTAGTCACTATCATCAACCGCCAGCGAACCTGGAACACCACTCTGCCGGCCTGTCGCCGCCGCGGGGCGCGGAGTTCCGGCGGAATCTTCGCCCATAATCCGTCATTAAGATTAAACGCTATTGTCGTGTGGATGACGAACTGTGTTATCGGTTTGGATTTATAGTGCAACTGCTCAGACTGCGGCATAAGTTGCAGGCTGAATTACTACTCGAAACGCGCCCGCCCCACCAGCACGTCTCCAGTACGATCCGACCGGCACTTGGCTGAGCTGGGGAGGACGGAAATGACAAACCCACAAGAAGTTGTGATTTTGAGTGCGGTGCGAACGGCGGTCGGCAAATTTGGCGGCGCTCTGAAGGACACCCCGCTCACGGAATTAGCAGCTACGGTGACACGCGAGGCTGTGAGGCGTTCCGGACTTGCTGCAACCGATGTCAACGCGGTTGTCTTCGGCAATGTGATTCACACTGAACTGAAGGATATGTATCTCGCGCGGGTCGCAGCATTGA
Source organism: uncultured Granulicella sp. (assembly GCA_964489045.1). Taxonomy (GTDB): domain Bacteria; phylum Acidobacteriota; class Terriglobia; order Terriglobales; family Acidobacteriaceae; genus Edaphobacter. Next base: position 23,269 of record CAZAXI010000002.1, read on the forward strand.
ACGGAGGTCTGCCGATTGAGACTTCGGCCATCACTGTCAACCGCCTTTGCGGCAGCGGCTTGTCGGCTATCCTGCTCGCGGCGATTGAGGTTGCTCATGGCGATGCAGTGGCTGCGGTAGGCGGCGGCGCAGAATCCATGAGCCGGGCGCCGTACTGGCTTCCCAGCATGCGCTGGGGTGCGCGCATGAACGACACCACGGTCCTGGACGCAATGGTTGGGGCGCTGACCGATCCATTTGAAGGAGTTCACATGGGCGTCACGGCTGAGCATGTCGCCCAGAAGTGGAGTATCACCCGGCAGGCTCAGGATGAGCTGGCGGTTGAGAGCCACAGGCGCGCGCTGGACGCGATCCAGAGCGGCAAGTTCACAGAACAGATTGTGCCCATCGAGATCAAGATAAAGGGCGGCACGACGCTGTTCGCCACCGACGAGTCGCCTCGACCCGATGCAACGCTCGAGAACCTCGCAAAGCTGAAGCCCGTCTTCGATAAGAATGGAACCGTAACCGCCGGCAATTCCTCCAGCATCAATGACGGCGCGGCCGCTCTCGTTCTGATGGGACGTCAGGCGGCGGAGGAGCGCGGCTTGAAGCCTATGGCGAAGCTGGTGGACTACACCATTACCGGGGTGGAACCCGGATACATGGGCATCGGACCGATTCCAGCAGTGCGCAGTCTGCTCCAGCGGACCAGGCTTACGGTTGAACAAATCGACGTTTTCGAAGTGAACGAAGCTTTCGCCGCGCAGGCCCTGGCCGTCGTAGGCGATCTGGGCTTCCCCGCTGCAAAGACCAATCCCAATGGGAGTGGAATTTCGCTGGGGCATCCGATCGGAGCGACCGGCGCGATTGTGACCGTAAAAGCGCTCCACGAGCTGCGCCGTATCAAGGGGCAATACGCCTTGGTAACCATGTGTATCGGTGGAGGCCAGGGGATTGCGGCAATCTTCGAGGCACTCTACTAGAAGCTGCTTACGCCCGCGTTGTGCAACCCCAACCGCTGGCCGTAGCTAATCGGACCGGCTTGAGAGCCATCCTTCGATGTGTGGCCAGGTACGCTTTTCTGCGCCACTGCCGGCCATGATGCCGATGTGGCCTCCTTGTACCCGGTAGACCTCTTTGTCACGGCTACCCACTCGGGCCAGCACGGTCTCCGATTGGCAGGGCGGCGTGATGTGGTCGCCCTCGGCAATCACGGTCAACAGGTTGGCCCGCAATCGGCTCAGGTCCACTTGCTCGCCGCGGATCACGAGTTCGCCCTTCATAAGGCGATCATTGCGATACAAATCCACGATGAGTTGGCGAAACGCACCGCCGGCCATTGGGATATTGTCCCGGACCCAGGTGTTCATCGCATGCCAATTCTCAACCGCCTTGGGGTTCTCGAGATTGTCCCAAAGCTTCAGATAGTTGGCGATATAGTTCTCGACAGGCTTCAATGCCTTGGCGCCGTAGTCGATCATCTCCGCCGGCATGTTGCCAAAAAGTTGGAGAACCTTGTCCAGGTCAAAGTACTTCTCATCGACCCAGCGGCCAAAGGTCAGGTGCTCCTTGTCGGAGAAGTCAAGCGGCGCAGTCAGCAGGATCAGATTCCGCAGACCATCGTCGGGTCTTAAAGCGGCGTAGATGGTCGTGAGAATGGCCCCAATGCACCATCCAAGAACACTCACTTCTTCAACCCCGGAGAGAGCCTTGATCTTGCGAACAGCCCTGGGCATGTACTCGAGGGTATAGTCATCGAACTTGAGGTGACTGTCCTCCGGGCCCGGACAGCCCCAGTCCAGCAGATACACATCGAACCCGCGTTCCACAAGGTATTCAACGAAACTATGCCCCGGTCGCAGGTCAAGAATGTAGGGCCGGTTCATCAGCGCAAAAACCAGCAGCAGGGGGACCCGATGGCGGTCCTGCTGCGGGACAACCGGAATGTACCGGTAGAGTTTGGCCTTGTTCAGCGTCCACACCAATTCCTTCGGCGTCTGGGCGATCGGCGCCTTCGTGGTCATCACCCTGGTGACCGTCTCCAGTCGCTCCTGAAGAGCAGTCAGCGGATCCGTTTCAGCCTGTGCCATGGTTTACTTCCTTTTTCTCGCATTGCCGCGCACGCCCTTGGCGGTCTTCGCCGCAACTCTCCCAGCCCGGCGCGCGGGCGTGCCTTTCGGTGCTGTCTTTGCGGCGGCCTTCGGTTGCTGGGCGATTGCCTCGGCACTCCCAGGTGCTTTCATGCCTGCAAGCGTCTTTTCCATTCGATCCAGCTTGGCGTCCAGATTGTCCAACTGCATTTCAATGTTTGTGAAGCGACCGGCCAGGCCGGCAAAATCTGCGCTCGTCGGCATATGGAACTGCTGCAGGGTTCGCAGAATGACCTGTTCTGCAGGATCCTTGAACGGGGCCGCGGCCTTCAGATAGCTGTTCAGCGCGGCGCCAGACGCCTGCGCATAGCTTTCACTATTAACTTCCTCGACCAGATACTTGGACCAAGTCTCCAGGTAGGCATCTCGCAATTCGTGCATTTTCTCGGCAAGATTCTGCTGATTGGTGGCTTTCGGCTCTGCGTCGCTCATCGATCGTCCTCCAACGAATGCCTAAGAGCCTACACCCAAAGGCAGCCGCGAAGCAGGGGCCACGTACAGTGGTTCCCAGCTCCGGGCTGCATTCAAGCATGTACCAGCCAAATCAAAGCGTTGACACGTTGGTTCAGGCAGTCCGCTTCAAGGCGATGTTCAGGATTTCCTTCTGCGTCTCGACCAGAGAATCGAGGCCGCGCTGAATCGAATCCGCCGCAGTTTCGATGGGGGTTCCGGCGACGCCGGACTGCTTCCTGAAGGTGTCAAAAGCCGCCTTCGTCTGTGCCGCGGAGAAATCAATCGCGTTCTTCTGGGTTGCGGCAGCTCGCTCGACCGTGTCCCGGACAATCGTCTTTACCGCGGCGTTCGCGTCCGAAATAGAACCGACTCGTTCACTGGCAAGCCCTGCCAGTGTCTGGCTCTGCTCCAGGGCCAGGTCGATTGCTCCTTTTTGCATGTCGACGAATTGCCCAAACATGCTCCCAGCCAGGTCGAGAACGCTGGGTACCGGGGTGCCGGGGGTTACCTGTGCAATCTTCTTCCAGGCTCCAATCAGGTCGGCGTTCTGTTGTGCCGCGCTATCCAGGGCCTTCTTCTGTGCCGCGGCGATGCGTTCGATGCTCTTGGTGTACAACGTCGAAATCGTCTCCACGACCTCTGTCTGCTTGTCTTGCGGGCTAGTGACTTTACGGGTTGCCATGTCATTCCTCCTTAGGAATAGTCTGCTGCATTTATTGCTGCAATGCAGCATATAGATAGCATACGCCACCCCGGAATCTTGTCAAGGGGTAAGATGAATTTGTTATGGCTAAAGCCGTTCTCATCAAGAAGTACGAAAACCGGCGCCTTTACGACACCACCAACAGCCGATATGTGAACCTCGACGAAGTATCCCAAATGCTGCAGCGCGGCGAAGATGTGCGGGTTGTCGATGCCGCGACCGGCGAAGACATCACGCGTCTGATTTTGACCCAGATTATCGTAGAAGACGCCAAAACATCGGATTCCAACTTCCCCCTTGATGTTCTGCGTCAGATGGTGATTGCGTCGGGCAAGGTGGGCCAGGAGGGCACCCTCAAATACATGAAGGCAATCCTCGATTTTTATCAGGACACTTATCGCGCCATCGCCCCACCCATGAATCCGTTTGAGTTCATGTCTGCACAGGCCGCCGAGCGTCGCGGCAGCGCTGAGCGGTCTGACCCGGCGGCGACAGACCGTGCTGCCGAAAACTCCCGCACCCAACCTGCAGGGGGGACCGATGCTGAAGAAGTGATGGAAATGAAGCGGCGCCTCGCAGAACTCGAAGAAGTCGTCTCCCGCATGGCCCCCAAACGGACTCCGCGCAAGAAAAAGGGCAGCCCTGGCGTGAAATGAGGAACGAAGCTAAGGCTTCCGGTTCCATCGTTTACCACAACGCTGCCAGCCCCAAATGGAAGCAGCGGCATAGCGTCTAAATTATTGATTTATTTGGTGTCCCCAACGGGATTCGAACCCGTATTACCGCCGTGAAAGGGCGATGTCCTAACCATTGAACGATGGGGACCGGAGCCGTTCTTGGGACCGTGGATGCGCTCTGGCCAAGTCTCCACGCTATCAACTTCAGGCACGCGAGTCAAAATGCGCTTCGCCTAATAAGTACGCGAAATCCACGGCAGGGTTGCGCGTAGGATGATTCGCAAGGCGACAAGTCCGGTCGTACCACCGCTGGGCGAATCTCGCTCGCCGGGAACGACGGCTGTCTCACCTTCGACTTCCAGATCTGCAAAGGCACTCGCACCATGACCCCTCAAAAACCCGGCCGCGCTGAAGTCGGCCGCATCGAAGTCATCACCGGTCCCATGTTCTCCGGCAAGAGCGAGGAACTGATCCGCCGCCTGAAGCGCGCGCGCATCGCCCGCCAGCAGGTGGCCTGCTTCAAGCCCGACATCGATCTGCGCTACCACCGCACCGCCATCGCCTCGCACAGCGCGCAGACCCATGAGGCGGTGACGGTTGCGAACGTCGCCCATCTGCGTGACGCGCTCTATCCGCAGCTCGAGGAGGTTGAGGTGGTCGGCATTGACGAGGGACAGTTCTTCGACCAGGCGATCGTGCAGCTCACCGGAGAACTGGTGCACATGGGCAAGCGCATCGTCATCGCCGGCCTGGACACCACCTTCACCGGCGATCCGTTTGGCCCGATTCCGGCGCTGATGGCCATCGCGGACGAGGTGACCAAGCTCTCGGCCGTGTGCATGGTTTGCGGCGCGCCGGCCATCCACACGCAGCGGCTGGGCGCCAGCCGCGAACTGGTCGTCGTGGGCGCTGCCGGAATTTACGAAGCCCGCTGCCGCGCCTGCTTCCGCCCCTACCTGGATGCGCCCGAGAGCGAGCAGATGGAACTGCCCGAAGCGCAGATGGCGCGATAAGGCGTCGCGCGTTGGCGCTGCCTGCGTCAGTGCCGGGCATAATTACATCGTGATACGATGTAATTATGCGTCTCGCGCAACCAACCTCGTCGCAAATTGCCCTGCTGCGGGCGCTGGCGGAGTTCCGCTACCAGCTTCGCAGCTTCCTCCAATTCAGCGAGCAGGTGGCGCAGGAGCATGATTTGCGTCCTCGCCAGCACCAGCTCCTATTGCAGATCGCGGGCCTTCCTGAAGGCCGCTCAGCCACCATCAACTTCCTGGCGGGACGCCTGGGCCTGCGCCAGAACAGCGTGGTCGAACTGGCCGACCGCTCGGTGGCCCAGGGATTGGTCCGGCGCGTCGAGGACGCCGAAGATCGCCGCCGCACCGTTCTTTCCGTTACCGCCAAAGGGATGGGCCTGCTGCACGCCTTGTCGGCGGGCCACGCGCGCGAACTGGACGAGTTCGCGCCGCAACTGGCCCGCGCGCTGAACCAAATCAAGACGGCGCGAACGGCGCGGCACAACGGCGGATTGGCTCTTGCCGCGAGCGCAGTACCCAATTCCAGCTTGCCGGCGTCAGATGGAAAGAAGCTGCGGAGGCGGCGTTGAACTCTCAGTCCTCGGTACTGCGTGACTTCACGGTGGACCGCCGCGTCTGGCTGCTCTCCGTGGTTGCCGTCGCGATTGGCGCGGGCGCGGCCGTGCTTGCGGTGGTGCTGTTGAAGGCCATCGCTTTCGCCACCAATCTCTTTTACTACCATCGCCTCAGCCTGGCGCCGGTCTCGCCTGCGGGCAGCCCGCTGGGAATCTGGATGGTGCTGGCGCCCATCGTTGGCGGCGTAATCGTTGGCCTGATCGCGCGCTTCGGTTCGGACAAGATCCGCGGCCACGGCATTCCCGAAGCGATCGAAGCGATCCTGCTGAACGGCGCGCGGGTCGACCCCATCATCGCCGTGCTGAAGCCGATCTCGGCGGCGATCTCCATCGGCTCGGGCGGACCGTTCGGCGCGGAGGGCCCCATCATCATGACCGGCGGCGCGTTCGGCTCGCTGGTGGCGCAGTGGATGCACCTGACCGATGCGGAGCGCACCACGCTGCTGGTCGCCGGCGCCGCAGCCGGCATGTCGGCGACGTTTGCCGCGCCACTGGCGGCGATCCTGCTGGCGGTGGAACTGCTGCTGTTCGAGTGGCGGCCCCGCAGCCTGGTCCCGGTTGCGTTCGCCAGCATCACGGCGGAGATTGTGCGCACCCTCTGGCTCGGCTCCGGCCCCCTGTTCGCCATGCCCGATATGCCGTACCGGCAGTCCGCGCTGGTCGCGGTTGCGGCGCTCGTGCTTGGACTGGTGGTGGGGGTTGCCGCAGCCGGGCTGAGCCGGATGATGTATGGCTTCGAAGATATGTTCGAGCGGCTGCCGGTGCACTGGATGTGGTGGCCGGCGATCGGTGGAATCGGCATCGGCGTTGGCGGCCTGATCTTTCCGCGCGGGTTGGGCGTGGGTTACGACAACATCGCGGAACTGCTGCGCGGCAACGCTCCTCTGGGGTTGCTGGTGGGCCTGGTGCTGGCCAAGTCACTGATGTGGGCATTCTCACTCGGCTCGGGAACCTCCGGCGGCGTGCTGGCGCCGCTGCTGATGATTGGCGGAGCGATTGGCGTGCTGGCCGCGCACGCCGCGCATCTGAGTGCTTCTGACCAGGCGCTGTGGGCCGCCGTTGGCATGGGAGCGATGCTCTCCGGCTCGCTCGGCGTGCCGCTTACGGCCATTGTCTTCTGCCTGGAGATCACGCATTGCCTGCCCGCGCTGCTACCCGTGATGCTGGGCTGCGTGGCTGCGTACGCGATGACCTCGCTGATCATGCCGCGCTCGATCCTGACCGAGAAACTGAGCCGCCGCGGAACCCACCTCACGCGCGAGTACGGCACCGATCCGCTGGAGACGGTCAGCCTGGTGGAGGTGATGGCGGAGCTTGGCCAGACAAAGTGCGCCGGGCAAGTGCCCGAGTCGCCGCTGCCGGAGGTGTACGCCTTCGCCGACGAGACGTCCCGCGCGGCAGTGGACAAGATGGCAATTTCGGGCCTGATGTCGCTGCTGGTGATCGACCGCGACACCATGACGATCTGCGGGACGGTGCTTCTGCGCGACCTGCTGCTGGGCCGGCGCAAGCTGGTGAAGCGCGAACAGGAGCGGGAGCGCGTGTTCACGGCGTGGCGCTAGCTCACGGTCAAACTCCTGCGCTATGCTAAGGGGCACGTACCTTCTGAAGGAGGATCGCCATGCGCCTTATGCGTTCTGTTCTCGCCGTCTCCGTCCTCTCGCTCGTTGCCTTCACCGTATTTGTGCTCGCGATCGAAGCCGGCCGCGCGCATGCGCAATCCAGGAGCGGCACCCTGGTCGTTCCCATCAAGACGTCCAGCGGCGATGACGCCGGAACCGCCTCCTTCAAGGAGAGCAAGGACGGCAAGGAACTAACCATCAGCGTGAAGCTGAAGAACCTGCCGTTCGGCGAGCACGCGGTACACATCCACGCAAATCCCGTGTGCGATGCGCCCGACTTCAAGGGCGCCGGCGGGCACTTCAATCCCGAGAGCAAGCAGCACGGCATGGACAACCCGATGGGTCACCACGCCGGAGACATGCCGAAGAACATCTCCATCGGCGAAGACCACACCGGCGAGATCAGCTACAAGGTGGACTACTTGACGCTGGCGGCGGGCGCGCCGAATTCAGTTCTCGGCCACTCGATTATGGTGCATGAGAAGGCCGACGATATGAAGACCGATCCGACCGGCAACGCGGGCAATCGCATTGCCTGTGGCGTGATTCCCGCAGCCCAGTAAAGGGTTGCAGGTTGACAGTTGCAGGCTTTGTTTGTCGCAGCGGGTGGCTGTGATAAGACGCGCCGTTGCGTCCGTGGCGCGGGCCTATAATCGCGGCGAATTCAGAAACACAAGTAACGGAGACCTTTGCGATTCTGGCCCACGAACGCCAGGAGCAGGCGGAATTCTGCAATGCAGATTGAACGCCGGGGTTCCGGGCTGCGACTTAAGCAGTGAACGGACCGATATGGAGAATGAGGACCGAGCACGGTACGAGTGGCTGGCGCTGCGCTGTCAGGCGGGCGATCCGGGGGCTTTTGAGGACCTCGTCGCCGTGATGGAACGGCCGCTGCTCTACTACGCCACCAGTCTGACCGGCAATAAGGACGACGGGCTCGACGTGTTGCAGGATGTGTGGATTCGCGTCCTGCGCCGCATCGGGGAGTTGCGCGAGCCGGCCGCGCTGCGGGCGTGGCTCTATCGGATCACGCATGGAGTTGCGGTGGACCGAATACGCCGCAGCCGCACGCGCGAGCGCGCCGAAGAGGATCAGTACGCGGAGTTCGATGAGTCCGAGGAGCCGTCGTTTGCAGAGGAGGATGCAGCCGCGATCCACGCGGCGCTGGGCGAGATCGGGCTAAAGCATCGCGAGGTGCTGGTGCTGCATTTTCTTCAGGATTTATCGATGGCCGACATCGGGCAGATCGTAGGGTGCTCCGAAGGCACCGTGCGGTCGCGGATTTTCTATGGGAAGAAAGCAATGAAGGAGATTTTGGAGAGAGGTGGTTATGGAAAAGCAAAATGACAACATTCGCGAGCGTTTGCTGGCGCGGATGCCGCAGCCCGAGAATCTTGCGGCCTACCGGGAAGAAACGGCGTCACTGTTGGCGAAACACGAGAAAGCGCTGTTCTGGGAGAAGATGCCGTCCACAGTGCTTGCCGTGAGTGCAGTCGCTATTCTGATTGCCAACTGGATCTGGGCGCATAAGATCGATGCGGTTGTGAGCCAGACAATGTGGTTCGGGATAGGCCTCTTGATGTTTGCAAGTATCCTTTCAGGCCTTAGGTACCTGATCTATCGCAGCAAGGTCGACCTGCTGAAGGAAGTGAAGCAGGTGCAGTTGCAGGTGCTGGAGCTGCAGGCGTCGCTGGAGAAGAACGGCAATGCGCGGGGCTGAAATTCGCGCGGTCACGAGGGCTGAAAAAACATGTTGACTCTGGAAAGTGTATGTTGTATACATACAGCAGACAGAGGAGATTGGGCGATGTTTCTAACGCTGCATGAGAACGACAAACGGCCGATCTACCAGCAGATTACGGATGGGATCAAAGCCTTGATCGCCGGCGGCGGCCTGCGCGAGGGCATGACGCTGCCTTCGGTGCGGCAGGTGGCGGGCGATCTGGGCGTGAATCTGAATACGGTCGCGGTCGCGTACCGGCAGTTGCAGGACGAGGGTTTTGTGACGGTGCGGCATGGGGCGGGCGCGGTGATCTCGTCGCTGAGCGCGCGGCCGGTGGAGCGGGCTGAGCTTTACAAACCGCTGCAAACGGCGCTGACCCAGTTGGTCCTAAGTGGACTGACAGGCCGCGAGATTGTGGAGACTGTGCGGGAGCAGCTTGCACAGTTACAACAGAAAGGGGGCACTCGATGAGTGCACCAAACGTAGTGGGAGTCTATGTCTTCATCATTTGCGTGATCGTGCCGGTGCTTGTCTATGCGCTGGTGAAGCAGCTCTGGAATCTGCCGCTGCAGAACGGGCCGGGCTACTTCTTTGGCGTCGAGGTTCCGGCGGGATTCTACGAAGGGCCGGGACGAAGCTGGATGGCGGGCTTCCACGCGATGGTGGTGGCGCTCTACGGTGTGCTTGCGGTGGGGCTGGGGGCGATCGTCGCGACGCGGCGGTGGGAGATGACTCCAGTGTGGGCCGGGGGCTTTGCGCTGGTGTTCGTGCCCGTGATGTTCGGCTTCCAGGCGTGGACGCGGCACAAGCTGGCGGTCAATCCGCCGGTGCGCCCGGTGGCTCTGGCGCTGGAGTCGCGGCGGCTGAGCGACTATATCTCGTGGCCGGCGGAGGCGCTGGCGGTGGCGCTGGTCGCGCTGAGCTGGTGGTTGCTGCTGCGTTACCCTGGACGGCATTTCGATTGGCTGACCCCTATGCAGCTTACGTGGGTGGCGCTGGGGACGATTCCGGGCAAGATGGCGATGGTAAAGATGAGCTGGCCGCTGCCGGCGGAGCGAACTGAAGAGCACTTCCAGCTTCAGGACGTTTCGAGGCGCTTCTGGATCCGTTTGTCCGGAATCTTATTTGAGTGGTTCATGGTGATCGTCCTGCTGGGCGTAGCGCTGCTGCATGCAGCAGCCGCGGTCCACCATCCGCCGCAGGCGTGGCGCTGGCTGGCGCAGGCTTCGATGTTCGCGGTGTGGGGATACGGCATGGTCGTGATGTTCCGCGGGATGCAGGAGATGAAAGCGATGGGCCGCGATCTGCGCCCGGCGGGAAGCTGGAAGACGCCGTTCGGGCGCGCGTCGTGTTTCGGGACTGGCCGGGCGTTTCTGATCTGGTTTGCGGTCTGGTTCGGCGGCATTCTGGCTTTCATCGTGTATTCGATTTGCAAGCACGGTCTTAGATGAGGCCCGGACCTATCTCACTAGCAGGAACGGGCAAGGGCGCAATACGGGGATTCTTCGCTGCGCTCAGAATGGCAGGGATCGAGGCATAGGATGGGGAGTGTCATGGAAAAACCTCTAGGGCGAAAACTGAGTGTTGGCGTACTGTTTGCCGCGACGGCATGGATGGTCCCGAGCGCGCCGGTTGCGTTTGGACAGGCGGCTGCGGCACCGCAGACCGCACCTGGCGCGCAAGCCGCAGCGGCTCCGCAAGCGCCCGCGGCGAAGCTGGAGTTCGATGTGGCGACGGTGCGGCCATCGGCGCCGCTGGATGTGCAGAAGCTGACGGCTGACATGCAGGCCGGCAAGATGCCGAACTTCGGCGTCCACATCAACGGATCGCGGGCCGAGTACAACTACACGACAATGAAAACCCTGATCGCCAGCGCATTCAAGGTGAAGGAGTATCAGGTTACCGGGCCGGCGTGGCTGGCGACCGACCACTTCGATGTAGTGGCCAAGATGCCCGACGGGTCAACCAAGGACGACGCGCCGGCGATGCTGCGGTCGCTGCTGGCGGACCGCTTCAAGCTGGCAGCGCACAAGGAGACGAAGGAGCATCCGGTGCTGGCGCTGGTGGTGGGCAAGGGCGGTCCGAAGATGAAGGAGTCTCCGGGAGACGCTGCGCCCATCGACCCGGATTCGCCGCTGAAGTCGGGCGAGATACAGATGGACACCCCGGATGGGCCGGCGCGCATGACCATTGACATGAAGAACGGCGGCGCGACCATCAACATGGGCACCAAGGGGACAGTCACCTACAGCATGGACCCGCAGAGCATGATGATGCGTATTGTTTCCAGCAAGACCACCATGGCGGCGCTGGCCGACACCCTGACCCAGATGATGACGGCGATGGGCGGCGGCAGCGGGCGCGAGGTCCTGGACATGACCGAGTTGAAGGGAAATTACGAGGTGGCACTGGAGTTCTCGCTGGCAGACATGATGGCGGCGGCGCGCACGCAGGGTGTGGACGTGCCGGGCGCGCCTGCGGGCGGAGCAGCGGCGGCAGAGGCATCCGATCCAGGCGGCGGGACGAGCGTATCGGCTTCCGTGGAGAAACTCGGCCTGAAGCTGGAATCGCGCAAGGCCCCGGTGGAGCAGGTCGTGGTCGACAGCGTGGAGAAGACGCCCACGGAAAACTGAGAAAGACAGTTCTCAGTTCTTAGTTGGCAGTTGAAGGCGGTGTCGATCGCGGGCTCCCGTCCCAGAATGATCACTGCCAACTGACAACTGAGAACTGTCAACTGTCCTATTGGAACCAACCATGATGCCCCTGCGTATAGTGCCGCATGGGTGTTCTGCACATGGCGATGCCGGCGGCGGGGATCATGCCCCGCACCCCGAAGGCGAAGCGCGGCGCGGCGATTCGTATGGCCGGACGGGATGCAGTGGTTCAAGAGGCAGGCCATGTGGTTCCGCGAAGCGGTACACTTCTGCAAACGGCCCACCCCACCCCGCACCCTCCTGTGAGGGATTTGGAACGGCCAAGGTATGAGGCAACTTTGCAGCGCACGCCCGAACAGGAAGCCGCGCAGGAGGCACTTGGCAGGCTGGTCCGCCAGTGCATGGCGGGCGATCAGCAGGCCTGGCAGCAGCTGGTCGTCTCGCAACACCGGCGCATCTATGCCATCTGCTACCGGTTTACGGGATCGTCCGCGGACGCCGAGGACCTGACCCAGGACGTCTTCCTCAAGCTCTACCGCAATCTGGCCAGCTTCGACACCCACAAGGGCAGCTTCCAGACGTGGATCACCACGCTGGCGCGCAACCTGCTGGTGGACCACTTCCGCCGCACGCGCGCCGACCGCGCCACCGACTCGCTGGACGCCACCTTCACAGCCGACGGCGACGGTGCTACGCTGGGCGACCGGCTGGCTGACCCGCGTCCGTCGCAGGAGAGTCACGCGTCGGGGCTGGAGCTGAAGGCGCGGATCCAGCAGGCGCTGGCGCAGCTTTCGCCGGAACTGCGCGAGGCGGTGGTCTTCCGCGATCTGGAAGACATGGATTACAAAGAGATTGCGCAGGTCCTGCGCATCCCGGAGGGGACGGTGAAGAGCCGGATCAGCCGGGGCCGCGGGGAACTTGCAAGGCTTTTGCAACGTATAGAAGGGCAGGTGGTTTAGGTGACAGACAGCAGACAATTCCGCAACCCGAAGGTTTTACAGTTCGGGGACAAGACCGGAGGCGACCGGTCTGGCGACAGCGGGCACTGTGCGCAGTGTGAGGCGATGCTGGCCGACGCGCTGGACGGCACACTCTCGGCCGCCGACCAGGAAGTCTTTGACGGGCACATGGCCGAATGCGGGCCATGCAGCCAGTTGCTGGCGGACGCGCGACGGGGTGCGGCTTTTCTGGAGATGCTGCGGAAGCCCGCGCCGGAGCCTCCGGCCGCACTGCTGGAGCGCATTCTGGCGCAAACCAGCGGACAGGCCGGTCTGGCCGTCCCGGGTGCGATCCCAATACCCGCGCAGCCGTCCGGACAATACGGCATCGCGGCGCTGGTTCCGGCCCAGGCGGTCGCCGGAGCGGTGTATGGCAACGTGATTCCGTTCCCGCGGCGCGTGGCTACAGCTTTCCGGACCAGTTCGTTCGGCCAGATCATGCTGCAGCCGCGCCTGGCCATGACCGCGGCGATGGCGTTCTTTTCCATCGCGCTGACCATGAACCTTACCGGCGTGCATCTGCAGGACCTGCGCGCCAGCGACCTGAAACCGAGCAGTCTGAAGCGCGACATTACCAGCGCCAACGCCAGTGTGGTCCGCTACTACGAAGGGCTGCGCATGGTCTATGTGTTGGAGTCGCGGGTGCACGATCTGGAGAGCGCCCAGGACTTCGACGCGACTCAGCCGGTTGGCCCGAGCGCACCCGCCAATACCAGTCAGGCTCCTTCGGCCCAGCCCGGCCCGCCTCAGCAACCCGACCCGCAGAAGGCCGCGCCGCAGCCTCGAAATGACCAGCCTGGCAGTAACCAGCCCGGTGGCGGTTCGCCTGGGCGCAAGCAGATTGCTCCGAGCCCGTACCTGAGCCGCCGCGAGGACCTGAGGCAGACCCGCCGTCTCCTGGTGGCGGAAGAGAGCGCCGGGAACCCGGGCCGTACGGCGCCTGCACGCATAGAAAGGACACTGGTATGAACTGCGCCAATCATCCCGATCATGAGCGCGCTGCCTTCTGCCAGCACTGCGGAAAGCCGCTTTGCACCGAATGCGTTCGCAACGTGGGAACCTCCGTCTTCTGCGAACCCTGCCTGGCCGCCCGCGTGGCGGGCACTGTGCCGCCGGCTGGTTACGGCTACCCCGGCGCACACGGTTATCCGCCCGCCGGAGCGCCTGCCGGGCCACCTTCCACGCCGGGTGAACCCCATCCAGGGCTTGCCGCGTTGCTTGGCTTCATCCCCGGCGTCGGCGCGATGTACAACGAGCAGTATGCCAAGGGCATCGTGCATCTGATCGTGTTTGCGATCTTGATCATGCTGGCCGACGAGAACGGGATCTTCGGGCTTTTCATTGCGGGCTGGATTTGCTACATGGCGATCGAGGCGTACCACACCGCGCGCGCCCGCCGCGACGGAACGCCGCTGCCCAATCCATTCGGGCTGAACGACCTGTCCGAGCGGCTCGGCTTCGGCAGGGCGTGGCCCAGCGGCGTACCGCAGCCGCCTCAACCCGGCGCGGCGCCAACCCCTGGCACCCCAACGCAGGGCCCCGGCGCACCCGATCCCAATGCGCCGCCGGCGAATCCATACACACCACCCTACAGCTACAACTACAGCTACAGCTACGTACCGCCGACTGCGCAGTGGGCCGTGCCGCCGGACGCAAGCGCGTATGGTGTGCCTCCAACCCCGCCGGTGCCGCCGATTCCGCCTACGCCCCAGTATCCGGATCCGAATCTGCCTTTCTACCACCGCTTCCCGTCGGCGGCGATCTGGCTGATTGCGCTCGGCGCGTTGTTTCTGATCGGGAACATCCCTGTCTTTCATATGATTCGCGGCCGGCTGCTGGTTCCCGTCCTGCTGATCGCCATCGGCGTGTGGCTGTTCGTTCGCAGGATGATTTCGACTGGCCAGGGTTTCGAGAGCGATGGCACCGCCTACTATTCCTGGCGTCTGCGGCGTGCGCTCAACGGCTCCTTCTGGTGGGTGTTCATCGGCATCATCTGGCTGCTGCATGCGTTGCGTATCCTGTCGCTCGCGCATAGCTGGCCGCTGTTCCTGATTGTCGGCGGCGTCATGATGTTCGTGGGGCGCGCGGTGTACCCCGGCGGCTACGGCTACATGCCTCCTCCCGGAGCAACCGCGCCGCCTGCAGCGCCGGCGACCACCACGGATCTCGCTCCGGTTGAGCCCCAGGCACAGCCGGGCAGCAGCGACCAGGAAGGACGGTAAGTCATGGCCAGCTATCCTCCTCCTCCAGGTGTTCCGCCCGTACTGCCTCCCACACCTCCGCCCGGATACGATCCCCGCGAGCAACGGCGTTTCTTCCGCGAGCAGGCTCGCGCCCAGCGCGCCGCGTGGCGTGCGCAGCGGGACGAGATGCGCTACCGGATGCGCTCGATGCGCCGGCGCTCCGTGCTTGGACCCATTCTGTTGATTGCGATCGGCGTCGTCTTTCTGCTGATCGAGACCGGCCACATAGACCACAGCCGTTTCTGGGAGTGGTATGGGCACTGGTGGCCGCTGGTGCTGGTCTGCGCAGGCGCAGTAGTGCTGGCCGAGTGGGCGCTTGATCAGGCTGCGATGCGCGACCCGCAACATCCGGTGTACCGCCGTTCCGTCGGCAGCGGCGTTGTCTTTCTGCTGGTGATCTTCGCGTTCATAGGCCTGATCGCCAATCACAACCTCGGGTTTCCTTCCGGCTACAGCAAACTGTTTCCCGGCTTCCACTTTGACCAGAATTCCTTCGATGAGCTGTTCGGCGACAAGCATGAGTCGGACCAGTTGCTCGACGTGGCGCTGCCGGCCGGCGGCTCACTCACCGTAGACAACCCGCGCGGCGACGTCACCATCAGCGGCACCAGCGATGACGGGCGAATCCACATCGCGCTGCACAAGCAGATCTATGCGCGTTCGGACGCGGAGGCGGATTCCAAAGCCCAGCAGCTCAGCCCGGCTATCACCACGGAAGGCAATGCCGTCTCTATCAAGATGCCGGCGCTCGACGGCGCGCGCGGCGACCTGATGATTACCGTGCCGGCTGCCGCGGCCACCACGATCAATGCCAACCGCGGCGACATCCACGTGGCCTCCATCAAGGCGCCGGTCACCACCACCGCCAACCATGGCGACATCGATCTCTCCGCTATTACCGGCGCGGCCACCGTACACATCAATAACGGGGGCTCGTCCATCAGCGCGCACAGCATCGACGGCGGCCTTTCCATCCAGGGCCACGCCGAAGATGTAACGCTGTCGGATATTATCGGGTCCGTCACCGTTACCGGAGAGTACTTCGGGACGACGCATGTGGAACACATCGCCGGCTCGTTCCATTTCCACACCAGCCGCACCGACTTTCAACTGGCGCGGCTGGATGGCGAACTGGAGATCAGCCCCGACATGAACCTCTCAGCGGACCAGGCAATGGGCCCTGTGGTGCTGACCACACGCGACCGCAACATCACACTGGATCGCGTGGCCGGCGACATCTCGGTGACCAACCACGACGGATCGATCAACGTGACCGCTGCGCCTGCGCTGGGCAACATTACGCTGGAAGACCGTGACGGTTCGATCCACACGACGCTCCCGGAACAGGCGAACTTCTCGATGCAGGCGAGCACCAGCGACGGAAACATCGACACCGACTTCGCGTTGACGACGCGAAGCAGCGACAACGGGCGCACGCTAACCGGCTCGGTCGGCTCCGGCGGACCGATGGTGCACCTGACGACCACGGACGGCGACATCAGCGTGCACAAGGGCGATGTGCAGCCGCTGCCGCCGACGCCTCCGGCACCGCCGAAGATCACACTGACTCCGCCGGCTGCGCCCAAAGCGCCCAAGGCACCGAAAGCTCCCTCTGCCGCGAAGGCCCCAGCCGCGCCGGCTGCTCCTTCCAACTAAGAGCGAAACGAGCCAACTAAGAAAGCGCAACGCGGCGCGGGATGAGAAGGTCATCCCGCGCCACGTTTTGTCGATTGCAGTCGAGTGCGGCGACTACTTCAGGGTCTTGACGAAGGCTGCCAGCGCGGCTGCCTGGTCGGCGGTGACCGTGCTCATCGGCTTGATGTGCGGGGCCTTGGGCTCGCCGCCCTTGGTGAGCACGTCGACGACCTTGGCCGAGCCGGCGATCGCGGGAGCCATGGGCGGCTTGCCCTGACCTTGGTCACCGTGGCACATGGCGCACTTGGTCTTGAACAGCGTGGCGCCGTCCTGCGCGAGGGCAGGAATGCCGGCCAGCATGGAGATGGATGCTACGACTGTAGTTGCGATGCGGAGTTTCATGGGTGTTCCTCTTTCCTGGAATGGGTGAAGCTTTGCTGCTCGGTTGCTACTCCTGTGGCGGCCTGGCTTCCGGCTTAGCCGCAATGTCGTGCGCTGCGGTTGGGTTGGATTCCGCGAGGGTTTCGGTGTCCAGCTCGTGCTCTTCCTGGTAGTGCTCGGCGGACATGGAGCCGTCGCGCCACGCCCAGTTCATGGGATAGACATCGGGATCGAAGAATACCTGGTAGAAGTGCCAGACCAGGATCGCCAGCGTGGCCAGGATGGCTTCGTAGAAGTGGACGGCAGTGGCGGCGTCGATCCACCAGCGGGCGAGCAGATTGCCGACAGCGATCTTGGCCCACAGCATGATGCCGGTGACGGCCATCAGCGCGGTGCCCCAAACCAGCGCCCAGTACTCGGCCTTCTCGGCGTAGTTGAAGCGGCCGTATTTCGGCTTCTCGGCGCGGAAGCCGGTGTAGTAGAGCATCGTGCCGAATGCGTCCGTTACATCCTTCCACGTTGGGAAGAGGTCGCGGATGAGGCGGCGGCCGTCGCTGGTAAGCGCGACATAGAAGACGTGGTAGACGCCATCGGCGATCAGCAGGACTCCGGCGACGCGGTGGATGATGCTGCGCCAGTGTTCGGAGAGACCGAGCAGCGACGCAAACCAGGAATCGGGATACTTGAGTGCGAAGCCGGTGACCACCAGGACGAAGAAGCTGGTGAGCAGAATCAGGTGCTGCCAGCGCTGATTCCTGGTCATGCGGACGACGGTGTGCGCCAGCGCGCGGCGGCGGGCGATGAGCTTGGCGCGCCAGAGGATGACGTTGTGCAGGAACATCCCGCCGATGACGAGCAGGATGAGGGGGATGTAGAACCAGCGGATCCAGCGCACCGCGACAGTGCCCTTGTCGGTCGAGCGACCGCTGTCGACATCCACGTGGACCTTGTTGAGGGTGAACTTCTGAGTGACGCCTTTGTGGCACTGGCCGCAGGTGACGTCGAGGTTGGCGGGGTTGATGGTGGAACGCGGATCGCTCGACGGCAGGATGTTGTGGACGCCGTGGCAACTGGAGCAGTTGGCGACCACCACTGAGCCGCCCTGCGAGGCCAGGCCATGGTAGCTGTCGTTGTAGGTGGAGACGCGGTTGCCGATGACGCCGAACTCCTGGGTAAGGCGCACGCCCTGGTGACAGCCGGCGCAGGTGTCGCGCGAGAGGTTCTGGCTGGAGACCGTGGAGTTGGGATCGGAGGGCGCCTTGATGGTGTGGATGCCGTGGCAGTCGGTGCAGACCGGCGCGAGCGAGTTGCCGCGCGCGATGGCCTGGCCGTGAATGCTCTGGGCGAAGACGGCCTGCACTCCGGCGTGGCACTTGCCGCAGGTGGTGGGGACGTTGAACTTGTTGATCAGCGACCGGGCGGCGTTGGCGGGCAGGATCGAGTGTGCGCCGTGGCAGTCGGTGCAGACGGCGGCCTGCTGCGAGCCGTTCTCGACGGCGCGGCCATGGACGCTTTGCTGGTAGCTGACGAAGGGCTGGTTGCTGTTGCCGGTCGACTCCATCAGGAATTTCTGGCCGTGGCAGGCGCCGCAGGTGGCGGGAATGTTGGAGTGATAGACGGTCGACTTTGGATCGGTGGCAGGCAGGATGGTGTGCGCGTCGCCGTGGCAATCGGTGCAGGTGGCGGGAACAGAGCCGTCGGGCTTGCGCGCGGTGGCGTGGTAGCTGCGCGCGTAGGCGGCCTGCGCGTCGGCGTGGCACTGGGCGCAGGTGATCTTTGCGGGTGTTTGCGCGTGCGGCGAGGACTTGACGTCCTTGTGGCAGTCCACGCAGGCCAGGCCGCTCGATCCATGGATGGAGGCCTTTAGCTTGCCGGCGTCGATTGCCGGGTTGGTGTGCGTGCCGTCGGCGGACGGCATGGCGTCGGCGTGGCACGCGAGGCACTCCGCGTCCTTGGGTTTGGGCTGTGCCGGAGCGGCGCCGGGCTGGATGGCGTTGATGCTGCAGAGCAGGGTTGCGATGATGCTCAGCGCGCAGGATTTCCCCGCAATTCTCATACTGACGAGTACACGCCGGGTAGCAACGGGTTGCGGTGATTGCTATCACAGGTGACGCGCCCAGTTCTCCGCTGCGAGTGTGACGCGCAGGATTCCCCTGGGGATCGGCGGGTGCCGGGCTTGCGAGTACTGTGCTATGCTGCTCGGCACGATTCGCGGGAGGTGGCGCCATGCCGAAGTTCGTGATCGAACGGAATGTTCCGGGTGCGGGGGAACTGACTGTGGAGCAGTTGCAGGCGATCGCCCAGAAGTCTTGCTCGGCGATCCGCAAGATCGGGCCGCACCTGCAGTGGGTGCAGTCCTTCGTGACGGACGAGAAGATCTATTGCATCTATATCTCCCCGGACGAGGCGACGATCCGCGAGCATGCGAAGCTGGGAGGGTTCCCGGCAGACTCGGTGAAGGTGGTGCGGATGGTGATCGATCCGACCACGCAGGAGGTTTGAGGAAAGGGCACCCCCGGGGGGGTATAGCTAAGTGCTTTGTTTTGAAATTCGTGTCTGCAAAAATAAGAAAACACGCTAGTTACAGGCAAAAATAAGAAAACAAGGTACTTGCTGGCTACGGGCTAGGCGGCTTAAGTGTGAAACCCCGGCGGGTGGCCGGGGAGATGTGTTTCCTTATTCTTACTTACTTCTTAAGTATAGCAGGTTGACCATAACTCATCTGCATCGACTTTTCGTAGTGTTTTGTTTGAGATAGGCCGTTTGGGGACTTGACAAGGAAAAAGGCTGGCGTTTTCGTGGGTCGGGAAGCCAAGTTGAAGAAAATACGGATATTCTGGACTCGATGAGACTGAGTCCAGAATGACGACCCTGGGGCAGGGACGTGGGGCCTTGGGAGGATGCTGGGGTGGAGGACAAGAGCGCTTGGGGCTATTTAGGGCGGCGCAGCCACGCAATGAGCCTGTCTATGGCAACGAGGATGGCGATCACGGCGCACATCGCCAAGACGAAATGGAGAGCGGCGCCTACCATCCGTCTTTATAACATCCTTATGTGGGTCAGCGCACATAGGCCCATGGTGGCGCGCCGGCAACAGGCGTGATTGCGGTCACAAATGGACTCTGGCCAGGGGCGGGAAAATGCTAAAAGGAGAGCCTTGCCCATGCTTGCCACCCATAACTCTGCCGTTCGTGCGATTGACATTGCGATCACATTCGTCGGCCGGGAGGAGCAGCGGCTGCGTGCGATCATCGAGTCGGATGCGTTTTCGGGCGACGAGA
Organism: uncultured Granulicella sp.; assembly: GCA_964489045.1. Classification (GTDB taxonomy): domain Bacteria; phylum Acidobacteriota; class Terriglobia; order Terriglobales; family Acidobacteriaceae; genus Edaphobacter. Next base: position 43,419 of record CAZAXI010000002.1, read on the forward strand.
AGTTCCAGGCCCTGCGCGACCTGGCCTATCTGTCGGGGGTGGTGGTCCGGGAGCTAGCCGATATGGCGGAGCCGGACGGGACGACCGAGAAGATGGCGGACTTGATGGCGAAGGTTGAGCCAGCCGCTGCGCAGGCTTCGAAGCGGCCGGCGCAAAAGAGCAGCAGTGGAGCGCGCACCGGAGTAAACGCGGCGTCGTTTCATCAGGACGTGTGCGACAACCTCTCCGAGGGGGTGTACTTCGTCGATAAAACGCGGAAGATCACCTACTGGAATCGCGGCGCGCGGAATCTGAGCGGTTTCCAGCGCGATGAAGCGATCGGAAGGCATTGCTACGACAACTTCCTGCAGCACGTGGACGCGGAGGGCAAGGCCCTCTGCCATCACGGCTGTCCGCTGGCGGCGACGCTGAAGGACGGCCAGGCCCGGGAGGCTGAAGTTTTCCTCCATCACAAGGACGGTCACAGGGTCCCGGTTGCGGTGCGGGTGTCGCCGGTGACGGACAACTCGGGCAAGCTGATTGGCGCGGTCGAGGTGTTCAGCAATATCGCCGGGCAGAAGGAGCTGGAGCGGCGCGCGAAGGAGCTGGAGGCGCTTGCGTACCGCGATTTGCTGACGGGGCTGTCGAGCCGCCGCCACATCGAGCTGAAGCTGCGCCAGGCGCTGGAAGAAGTGCGGGAGTTTGGCAGAAAAGCCGGGGTGCTGCTGCTGGACATCGACGGCTTCAAGCGAGTGAACGACCGGCATGGCCATCCCGCCGGCGATGTCGTGCTGAAGAACGTGGGCGAGAGGCTGACCGAGGTGCTGCGGCCGGGCGATGCGGCGGGGCGTTGGGGCGGCGAGGAGTTTTTGCTGGTTGCGCTGGATGTGAATCTGCCGGAGTTGGAAGAGATTGCAGAGAGATGCCGGGGTGCGATCGCGTCCTGCCGGATTCCAGTGGAAGGAGACCGGGTGAACGTAACCGCGTCGGTGGGAGCTGCGCTGCTGAAGCAGGGCGACTCGGCCGAGGCGGCGGTGAAGCGGGCGGATGAGCTGCTGTATGTGGCGAAGTGCCAGGGTGGAGATGCGGTGAGGGTGCGGGTGGAAGTGTGAGTGTGGGGGGCGGGGTTCGTGGGCCTACGACAGCGAAAAGGTGCGCCAGGTCACGTGTGCTGTGGACTGCGGGAGGTTCCCCGATCATGGAGAAGAAGAAGCTGATAATTGTCGGAACCACTCACGAGCAGCAAAAGGCGTCTGACGCAGGTTCGATCCTAGATAAGAAACTTCGGCACTATGTTAGGCGATATGGTGTTTCCGTTGTTATTGAAGAATGGAAATTCGAAGACGACAAGACGGTTGGCAAGCTCCTAGCTGACAGTCTCTCTATCGCATGGTGCAATGCAGGAACGCCACTGGAGGAGCAGTTCGAGACCTATGACCCATACCCGATTTGGTTGGACGATGGTTCGTGCGAGCCGGAGCGGCCCTACGGCCCTATCGAGGCTCAAGTAAGAAGGGAAGCCTACATGATCGATAAGATTAATTCGGCGATGAATGATCACGCAGTCGGAGTATTTGTGTGTGGCATGGGGCACATGCACTCTGTCTCAGAAAAGCTTCATCAGGGCGGCTATGAGGTGGAAGGGTTTAGCTGCTTGGACCGCTAGGCCCGAAACGGGAGAAGTTAGGTGTGGCGAGTCTTAAGGAGTCCCCGTTGGAAACCACTTGTGCTTTTCAATTTGGTACTTCAAAGCCTTGTACGCGCGCCCAGTAAGGTTGGCTCTGTTCGTCGCCAGGAACTTCGGGAGGTAATCCGAATAGCACAGGCTGGCGTCCCAAATCTGTCCGTTCTTAGTAGCGATCTCGGCGAAGTCGCGCGCTTGGTTCTTGGAAAACCTATCAAAATAGGGTGCGAGGGGTTCGATCACTGCCTCTGCGGCGCGAAACGAATTTGCATCGCGTCGTACTTGGCCCAACAGAGCATCGATTGCGGCCGCCGGAAACTTGGTTCCGATTGCATCAAGAAGGATTTCGGCATCGATGCCGGTTTCGGCAATCTTATGACTCTGGATATGGGAGATGAATCCGTATGGAACAGTTCCATCGAGTGATAGCGGAATTATTAGAACCGCACCCCGGTTAACACTGATGCCTGTCTCTTGGTCGCACCACTTGGATTTACTGAATTCCTTGCTAAGCAGAGGAATAAATATGTCACACTCTTCAAGTTCTTGTAAGATACGGTTCTTCCATTCCTCGGACACACGTAGGTCGTTGTGGGCCAGGAAGGACTTGATTTGGAACTTTTCCAGAGCGGCTTTTACCGCTGCTCCGTGCTTCTTATCTTTCGTTGAGTAACTTATGAATGCTTTCAAACCTTCGATACCTCAGGGATCGACTCCTGCCGGGCCCTCTACTCCTTAATGGAGGTGCCGAGGGCGCGCATTTTGCGGTAGAGGTGGGAGCGTTGCAGGCCGAGCTTTCTTCGTGCCTGGGCGACGCTTGCCGGAGACTCGGCCGGAGTGGCGCTTGTCCCTGGCGAGGACCTGCGCGTAGATGGGTTTGGTCCAGTCGATGTCATGGGGCAAGGGAAGTTTGCCCTTCAGCGAACCGTAGCCCTCGATCAGTACACTCGGATCGGGCTCAAGAGCCTTGGTTCGCTTGACAGTGACTTTTGCGGCGGCTGGCATCGCGGACTCCCTTCTGCATTATGGCACTGATTGACGAAGGGGCAAGAAGTTCCTTTGGGGTGGGTGGTGCGAAGGCCACATCTCAGAGGCGAGATGTGCGGCACTCGGCTATTGCGCTATGCGGGGGATGTCGATGTGGTCGGGTGGGAGGGCGGCGTGGTAGCGGTCGTAGATGGCGGTGTAGGCGGCTTCGAGGTGGAGGGTGAAGGCTGGGGTGTCGAAGAGGGGAGCGGTGAGGCGGCTTTGCTGGAGGCGACGGCGGAGGGATTGAAGGCGCGCGGGCGAGTGTGCGAGCGCGACGGCGCGTTGCTCGTAGTCGGATTCGGTGGTGGCGATCAGTTGGATGAGGTCTGACTCGGGGAGGGCCATGGCGCGGAGCAGGCTGGCGGCGACGCGGCCGGCGAAGGTTTCGCCGCTGCGGGTGAGCAAGGGCAGGCCGGTCCAGAGGGCGTCGCTGGCGGTGGTGTGGGCGTTGTAGGGGAGGGTGTCGAGGAAGAGATCGGCGAGCGCGTGGCGGGCGAGGTGCTCGGGCAGGGGGAGTGGGCGGGCGAAGATGAGGCGCTCGGGAGCGATGTTGCGGCGGGCAGCTTCGGCGCGCAGGTTGGCGATGGTGGCGGGGTTTTCTTCGAGCAGCCACAGCACGCTCGCGTCGACGCGCGCCATGATGCGCATCCAGAGGTCGAAGACGGCGGGAGTGATTTTGTAGGCGTTATTGAAGCAGCAGAAGACGAACGCGGCGTCGGGAATCCCCTCTTCAGCGCGCGAGCGGGGAGCAGCGGAGATGAGGCGGCGCCGGTCGTTAGGCTGATAGCTGTCGGGCAGGCGAACGATTTTTTCGGTGTAGTGGCCGCGGCTGGAGTCGGGGATGATGGTGGGATCGGCGATGAGGTAGTCGATGGTATCGGCGGCCATGGTCCCGGGATAGCCGAGGTAGTTGACCTGGATGGGTGCGGCGCGGTAACTGAAGATGCCGGCGCGATGGTCGCGGGTGAAGCCTTTCAGGTCGACGGCGATGTCGACTTCGAGGGAGCGGCTGAGCTCGGCGATTTGGCGATCGGGCAGGTTGCGGACGTCGAGAAATCGGTCCATTGCGGAGGAGACGCGCCGGCTCATCTGGTCGGCGCGGTCGGGGCCGAAGGAGAAGCCGAGGATTTCGAAGCGGGTGCGGTCGTGGCGCTCGAAGAGCTCGGCCATCAGATAGCTGGTGGCGTGGTTGTAGAAGTCGGCGGAGAAGTAGCCAATGCGAATGCGGTCGCGCCGGGGCCGGCGTGGGATGGCGGCCAGGGCGGTGTGGGCAGGATGCTGGTCGAGGGTGTAGATCTCGGCGGCGCGTTTTTGCACGGCGGGCGATTCGCTGAAGGCGAGGGTGGCGAAGGGGATGGCGGCTTTTTCGCCGTGGCCTATGGCGGCTTCGATCTGGCGGAGGTCGGCTGCGTCGTCCTGCCAGTCGCAGAGCGCACGCTTGGTGAAGAGGCGCAGGCCAGGGAGGTATTTGTAGCTGGGGTCGAGCTGGAGGGCGTGGTTTAGGCTCTCGAGGGCGGACGGATATTGCTTGAGCGCCATCAGGACGTCGCCGCGGTTGCGATGGGCGTCGGCGTAGTCCGGCTGGAGAGCGATGGCGCGGTCGTAGCTTTCGAGTGCGGCCTCGTATTGGAACAGAGAATGCAGAACGCTGCCGCGATTGTTGTGGGCTTCGGCGCGATTGGGATTCAGGCGTATGGCTTGGTCGTGACTCTCGATGGCGGTGAGCAGCGGCGGTGGGTCGGTGAGCGCCTGATGCCATGCGTCGGCAACGGAGTTCCAGTCGAAGGTAGAGCGGGCCCACGCGCGCATGGAGTCGCGGGCGGATTCGGCGGGCGGGTTGCGCAGGAGATCGACGGCGGCACGGACGAATTGGGCTTTCTGTTCCGGGTCCGTCATGGCGACGTGAAGCAGCCCGGGCTGGAGCCAGTTGTCCTTGGTTTTGGTGGAGTGGATAAAGACCCCGCCGTGGCCGGATTTTTCACCAAGTGCGGCGAAGTCGGTAGTAATGGGGATGGCGCCGGCGGCCATGGCTTTCGAGAGGGAGATGCAGTCGATTTCGGCCATCTCGGATGGGTAGGCGAAGATGTTGGCGCGGAGGTAGAGACGGGCCACGTCGGAGTGGCTGATGCGACCGAGCTCTGCAACGCCGAGCTGGTGCATGCGGGTCTGCAGGGCGGTCTTCCATTGCATCATGGTGGGGTTCGAGGCGTGGAAGGTGTCCCACACATCCCAGCCGTAGGCCCACTCGGCTTTGGCGCCTGGGACCTGCAGCTTGATCTGCTCGAAGCAGTCGAGGAAGGCTTCGAGGCTGCGATCGGCGGACGAGGTGTTGATGAGGAGCAGCGGATCGCGGGGAGCGGCCGGCTCGAAGAGCTGCGCGTCGATGCCGTTGGGGACGATGGCGAACTTGTCGTCGGGGATGGCGGGGAAGAGGGAGCGGTGGAAGCGGGACTTAACGAAGATCTTGTGGATGCGCGCGAGGTTGGCGGGCGGGAGGTCGGCGTCGGAGAAGACGTCGTGAAGGTCGAGGATGACTTTGCCGGAGTTGATGTTGTAGTCGGCGAGATGGGGATAGCGCCAGAGGATGGTGACGTCCTGCCGGTCGCGGTAGTTCCACAGCCAGTAGGGCTTCCAGGTGACGCCGTCATAGATCTGTTCGTGCTCGCCGCATTTGGCGTAGACGGTGACATTCCAGCCGCGGTGGTGGAGCAGGCGGGAGAGCCAGAGGATGGCCTCCTCGGAGCCTCCGATGCCGGTTGCGTTGACAGAGCCGGGGTTCCAGGTTTCGGTGGCGGGTCCGCAATAGAAGACGAGATCGCGGCCGCTGGAGGCGTGCTTGGAGAAGTTTTCGTCGGCCAGGTTGAGGGCCTGCAGCGCATTGCCGCGGTTGGTGTAGGCGTCGGCAAAATCGGGTCGAAGTTGGATGGCGCGGTCGTAGCTGGCGACCGCCTGCCGATATTGCTTGAGGCCCTGGAGAGCGCTGCCGCGGTTGTTGAGAGCTTCGGGATAGTCGGGGCGAAGTGCAAGGGCGCGATCGCAGCTCTCAAGCGCGGCCTGATACTGCCCGAGGGAGTAGAGCGCGTTGCCGCGGTTGGAGTGGGCTTCGGCGTAGTTGGGGTTGAGGGCGATGGCGCGGTCGTGGCTCTCGAGTGCGGCGGAGAACTGTTTGAGCGTGTGCAGCGCGCTGCCGCGGTTGTGCCAGGCTTCCGCGTGGCGGAGATTCAGGCGGATGGCGCGGTCGTAGCTCTCGACGGCCGCGTGGTGCTGCCCCAGCATGAAGAGCGCATTGGCGCGGTTGACGTGGAACTCGGCGTTGTTGGGATCGGATGCGATGGCGCGGTCGATCAGTTCGAGCGCGGCCGACGGCTGTCCGGTCTGGCAGGCGATGACGCCGAGCAGATGCAGCGCAATGGGGTGGCTGGGGTTGGATTCGAGGACCTGGCGATAGAGAGCTTCGGCCTGGGGAAGTTGGCCGGCCTGATGGCGAGCGATGGCCTGCTGGAGGAGCGCGTCGATCGGGGAAGGCGCGGGGGTTGCAGGCGGGGGATTTGCCGGACGGTGCTGGGGATGGCGTGAGGGTTTGCCGGGTTTTTTCTTCATGCGGGTGGGGGTGGCCTACTCCTTGATGGAGATGCCGAGGGCCTTCATTTTGCGGTAGAGGTGGGAGCGTTCGAGGCCGAGAGCTTCGGCGGTGCGGGAGACATTGCCGTGGCACTCGTCGAGTTTTTTCAAGATATAGTCGCGTTCGTAGGCATCGCGGGCTTCCTGCAGCGTGGAGAAGTCTTCGCGGACGCCGGAGGATTTGGCGGCTTCGCGGGCGACCAGGGCAGGCAGGTGCTTGCGTTCGATGCGCTGCGACTTGGGATTGAGGATGAGTACGCGCTCGACCAGATTGCGCAGCTCGCGGACGTTGCCGGGCCAGTTGTAGTGGCGGAGAGCGTCGAGAGCGTCGGGATGCATTTCGACGTGAGGACGGCCGTACTGGGTACCGAACTCCTGCAGGAATTCCTTGACCAGGAGGGGAATGTCTTCCTTGCGGTCGCGCAGCGGCGGGACGAAGAAGGGGATGACGTTGAGGCGGTAGAAGAGGTCTTCGCGGAAGTTGCCGCGGGCGATCTCCTCTTCGAGGTCCTTGTTGGTGGCGGCGATGACGCGGACGTCGACGTGGATGGGTTGAGTAGCGCCGACGGGAAGAAAGCGCTGCTCATCCAATGCCCGCAAGACTCTCGCTTGCGTCTTCAAGCTCATGTCGCCGACTTCGTCGAGGAAGAGGGTGCCGCCGTCGGCGCGTTCGAACGTCCCGCGCTTTTCGGCGGGCGTGCCGGGCGCCATGCCGGTGATGGCGCCACGGCGGTAGCCGAAGAGTTCGGTTTCGATGTGGTCCTCGGGGATGGCGGCGCAGTTGAGCTCGACGAAGACGCGGTCCTTGCGGAGGGATTCGGCGTGCATGGCGCGGCCGATGAGTTCCTTGCCGGTGCCGGACTCGCCATAGATAAGGACGCGGCCGTTCGTGGGGGCCATCAGCTTGATCTGCTGGCGGAGGGCCTTCATGGGGACCGAGTTGCCGGTGACGCAACTGCGGAAGCTGAGCTGGCGGGCAAATTCTCTATTGTCCTCGCGGAGCTGGCGGGTGTTGATGGCGTTCTTGAGGACGATGAGGGTGCGGTCGAGCGAGAGCGGCTTCTCCAGGAAGTCATACGCGCCGAGCTTGGTGGCGCGCACCGCCGCTTCGATGGTCCCGTGGCCGGAGATGATGATGACCTCGGGCAGATGCGCCGAGTCCATGTGGCGAATGTCGGCGAGGGCGTCGAGGCCGTCGCGGTCGGGGAGCCAGATGTCGAGCAGGACGACGTCGTAGATGGCGTCGGCGAGCAGGGTGAGGGCCTCGTGCGCAGTGGCGGCGGTGGCCACGGCGTAACCCTCCTCGGTGAGGATGGATTCGAGGGAGTCGCGGATTTCAGCTTCGTCGTCGACGATCAGAACGTGGTTCATAGGGGCAGTTGCTAGTTGAGTTGTTAGTTGATGGCGCGTGGAGGTTATTGGTTCACGTGATTATGGTACTCGGCATCGGCATGGGTGCACCCCCCGGGATGTGGGCTTCAGGTCGCCTACAGAAGCCTTGTTTCGTATTTCTGCTTGGCGAGGAGCGCAACCGCTTTCTTGTCGAAGGAGACGAACGTCTCTGCACCGAGCCAGTGTCCCTCATAGGCAATGATCCCGTCTGCAAAATCGCCACCGGCATTCAAGACTGCGAGCCCAGCCTCGACTGCCGGCCGATTGAGACTAACACTTTCCGTATCGGCCAACGCTCGGATGGCGGCTGCGATGTCCTCCCGATCGAATTCGTATAACCGGCGCAGTACCCAGACAAACTCGCACAAGCAAGGAATCGTTACCGCGATGATCTCGGCGCTCTTCAGAATCTTGTCTGCGGCCGCCGCCTGTTTTTCGTCGTCACGCACGACAGCTCGAATGAGCACATTGGTATCTACAGTAATCTTCATTTCTTTCCTGCCCAGCCCTCTTCCGCTGCCTGGTTGATCTGGTCGATGGTGGCGGTCTTCTTGGTCCGACCCGCGAGCAGACCCAGGAAGGCATTTATCTTCATGGATGGCCGAGGCGCTTTCAGAACTCCGCGTCCTCCGGGGATCAACTCGAGTTCAATTTTTTCTCCCGGTTGAATACCAAGGTGGCGCAGGACTTCTTTGCGAAATGTGACCTGTCCCCGGGAAGTGACTGTAAGTGTTTTCATGGCAATAACCCTCTATCGACCGCCTAATCCATTGTAATGCAAATGTACCTTATTTCCAGCATCCGTCCAAGAAACCTGAGGTTGGCGGCGGCTTTGGCTGGATCGAACTCGAAGCTCGGCACTGGTATCGCCTTATTGGTGCGGATTGGGGCAGACGATGTGTTCATGGGTTGGCCGACGGCTCAAGTGCTGGTGGTTAGGCTGGGTGTGGTTGAGATGTCGTTGGTGGGTTCGGGGTCGGAGGTGGGGGCGGGGGGGAGTTCGATGATGAAGGTGGCGCCGGCGGGGGAGTTTTTTTCGGCGCGGATGGTGCCGCCGTGTTCCTGGACGATTTTGGCGGCGATGGCGAGGCCGAGGCCGGTGCCGCGCTGCTTGGTGGAGAAGTAGGGGAGGAAGAGGCGCTCGCGCATCTCGTCGGTGAGGCCGGAGCCGGTGTCGGATACGGTGAGCTCGACCATGCCGGAGGGGAGCAGCGCGGTGGTGACGCGGAGCTCGCGGAGAAGCGACTCGTGCATGGCTTCGGCGGCGTTGTCGATGAGGTTGCCGAGCGCGCGCTTCATGGCTTCGGGGTCGGCGAGCACGAGTGGGAGATCGGGCGCGAGGCGCTTGGTGAGGCGAATGTTTTGCAGGCGGCCGGCGAACAGGGCGAGCGAGTTCTCGACGATGGGGTTGAGCGCGGCAGGGCGCGGCTCGGCTGCCGGGAACTGCGCGAGTGCGGCGAACTGGTCGACCAACATCCTCATCGATTCGACGGAGGAAGAGATGACCTCGCTGGAGCGGCGGATGACGGCGACGGAGGGCGACTCGAGCTGGGCGGAGGTGAGGGTGACGCCGATACGGTCGATATGACGATGGATTTGTTCGGCGCTGAGGGAGATGGGGGTGAGCGGATTCTTGATCTCGTGGGCGACGCGGCGGGCGACTTCTTTCCAGGCGGACTGCTTCTGCGCGCGCAGGAGCTCGGTGGCGTTTTCGAGGACGAGCACGTAGCCGTGGTGGATGCGGGCTGAACCGGAGGCGGGACCGGAGCCGGTTTCCAGCAGCGCGACGGTGGCGAGCAGGTACATGGTGCCTCCGGCGCGCGTGCCGGTGCCGGGGATGGTCATCTCCATCTCGCCCGAGGCAGAGCCCATGCGGTGGCTGCGGCGAAGCAGGTGGTGGATGGATTCGAGCGCTTCGGCGGGGAAGATTTTGTCGATGGAGGTGCCGATGAAGGGGGTCTGGCCGCCGGGGTCGAGCATCTCTGAGAGCGCGCGGTTGGCCAGGACGATGGAGCCACTGGGGTCGAGGGTGGCGACGCCGTTGGGGATGGTCTCCAGCATGGTTTCGAGTTCGCCGCGGCGGGCTTCCAAGGTAGCATTGGCGGCGGAGAGTTGCAGGTTGGAGGTATCGACGGCGCGGCGGCTGCCCTCAAGATCGGCGGCCATGTGGTTGAAGCTGCGGACCAGCCCGCCGAGCTCTTCGGTTGCGCTCTCGGCGACGCGGCAGGCGTAATCTCCCTGAGCGATGGCTTCCATGGCTTCGGCGAGCGATTCGACGGGCTTGGTGACCTGTTTGGAGAGATGCAGCGCGAGCCAACTGCAGGCGAACAACGCCAGCGAGGTCATCATGAGCAGGAGCAGCATGTAGAGCGTGCGCACCTCGCGGCGCTGCAGGTAAGCCTTGCGGTAGGCGTCGACGGCGCTCTGGAAACGGGTGACGGTGGCGGAAAGGCCGTAGGGCATGGGCAGGCCGACGACGACGGTGCCGCCCTGCTTGATGGCGGCGGTGCCGAGCGCGTAATCGGTGTCGCCGAGTGAGAAGATGGGCAGGTCGTTGCGCTGGGCGGCGGTGAGGATGGCGGCGTCGACGGACTGATCCATCACGCGATCGTCGCCGGGTTGGTGGCCGAGCGGCGCGGCGGGCGCGCTTTCGGTGTCGGCATCGCTGGAGGCCTGGTCGGGAAGCCAGGGCTTGACCTGGGCTGGTGCGCCGGTGAGCGGCGGCATGTGGAAGGTTGCGACCGGCTGGGCTTCGCGGTAGACAACCGCAAAGCCGTTCTGCAGCGTGATCTCGTGCTGATGTAGGACGCGGTCGATGGTGTCGGCGGGCGCTGCGGGCGGGAGGGGGTTGGGCGCGGGGGCGTTCGCGGCGCCGCTCCCGGTGGGGAGCAGCGAGGCCGCGATGGATTCGGCTTCGACGCGGGCGTTGGCCGAGGTGTACTGAGCGAGTTCGAGCGCGAGCCGGGTGGAGTCGTCGCGGATCTCATCGGGATTCTGCGAGAACCAGCGCTCGAGGGAGCGATTCATCAGGTCGTAGCTGAAAAGGAACATGAAGACAATGGGGATGACCGAGACCAGCACCGCCCCCCAGAGCATGCGGGTGCGCAGGCGCGTGCCCATGACGCTGGAGCGCTGGTCGGCGTAGAGCTTGAGGACGTTGCGGACGAGCAGCACTAGGACCACGACGAAAAGGAGAAAGGCGACCGCGGAGAGGCCGGAGAAGACGACGATCTCGCCGGTGGTGGCGGGCGTGAGGAACTTCAGGTGGAAGGCATTCAGCGCGGTGAAGGTGCCAAGCAGCACGACCGCGATCGAGCCGAGGACGATGATGACGATCTTCCGCCGGCTCGCGCTGGTGTCCATCGAGACAACCCTCCGTCAGTGAGACGATTATAGGCGGAGGGGTCACTTCGTGACGCGTATTGGGCTTCGCGTGGTGCTCCCGATGGTCGCAATCGGAATCCTGTGCGACCGGCGGCGCGGAGGTGGGTTTGGGCCGGTGATTTATCATCGAAGTGCGGAAGAGTGGCCGAGTGGTTGATGGCTCCAGTCTTGAAAACTGGCGTACCTGCAAGGGTACCGGGGGTTCGAATCCCTCCTCTTCCGCCACTGCTCCAAAATCTGTGGGCTATGCGTCCATTTGAAATAGAGCAACCGCATTATTCTCTGATTGGTCAGCGGGGTCCGAGGCGGAAGGTGAATCCGGTGCTGATGCGCAGATCGTTCTGGAGGTTGTTCTGCGCGTTGGGAACGTAGGAGTGCACCCAGTCCGCTTCGATGATGGTCCAGCCGAAGTGTGGGTAGAGGGTTGTGCTGACGCCGCCGCCAACGCTGAACGCTGCGCCTCTGACGTTCTGCACCGCCGCGTAGCTGGAGAACTCCTGCGAACCGCCGCCGAGGACCTGGGCGTAGGGGACGTAGCGCTTGAGGAACGGGTGGAACCTGTAGCGCGGGCCGAAGAGATAGTTGAAGACGGTGATTGACTGGGTGGTGGCGCCAACAGTGTTGGCGTGCGCGGCCGCGAGGTCCGCGACGACACCAAAGCCGTGGGGCATATTGAAGACCGCCGAGCCATATCCGCCGAAGGCCGAGAAACAGCCGCACTGCGCGGGAGGCGCGTTGGCGAAAAGAGAAAAATACCCCCCGGTGATCTCCAGCACCGGGGTCTGGCCGGGGTCAAGGCCAAACGGCTCCGGTGCGTGGGTTTGCGCGGAGACCATTGCCGAGAGTGCGAGGAAAGCGGTAAGCAGAATTGTCTTGTCGAATCGCATCTGTCTTCTCCTACTGCACAGTCAGGCTGACGGTGGTGGTTTCCTGGAGCGAGCCACTGGTTCCGACGACAGTGACCGTATAGGTCTGGGGAGCGGGACCAAAGTAGCCTCCGCCGCATCCGCTGATTGCCAGGGCGGGAAGAATGGCAAGCACGGCCAGGCCGAGGAGCATCCAGCGTTGAGTGGAGCGGCGGAGCCGGCGGCCGGCGGCGAGTCCCAGCAGCGGTAGACCGGCAAGCACGGCGAGCAAGGGCACAGGATTCTGCCGATGCGGCTCAGGAGTAGCCAGGCGGGCCAGGCCGGTGGACGTCTGGATGGACATCACGCTGGGTGCGCCTGCGCTTCCAGGGGTTACCGCGGGCGGTTGGAACGAGACCTGCGCGCCCGCGGGAAGGCCGGTGGCCGAGAGCGTGACCAGGTTGTTGAAGCTTCCTCCAAGCGGCACGATGTTGAGGTTGTACTGGGCCACCGCGCCCGGCTGGATGCTGGCAGCCGGCGTCGAAGAGTTGACGGCGTAGATTCCGGCGCTTCCCGTGCCGGTGAGCGTGGCCGATTGCGGCGAGCCGGCGGCGTTGTCGGCGACTGAGATCGCAGCGGTGAGGCTGGCTGCCGAGGCCGGGGTGAACGTGACCGTGATGGTGCAGGTCGCTCCCACGGCTAGCGAACTACCGCAGTTATTGGTCTCGCCGAAGCTGCTGGCGTTGGCGCCGGTGACGGAGATGCTGGTGATGGTCAGAGCGGTGTTGCCGGGATTGGACAGGGTCAGGGGTAGCGTCGACGAAGTATTGATGGTGGTGCTGGGGAAGGCGAGCGGGTTGGGGGTGAGTACGGCTTGAGGAACCAGCGGCGCAGTCCCGGTGCCGGTGAGGGTGGCCGACTGCGGCGAGCCGGTGGCGTTATCGGCGACTGAGATCGCAGCGGTGAGGCTGGCTGCCGAGGCCGGGGTGAACGTGACCGTGATGGTGCAGGTCGCTCCCGCGGCTAGCGAGCTACCGCAGTTATTGGTCTCGCCGAAGCTGCTGGCATTCGTGCCCGTCACTGAGATGCTGGTGATGGTGAGGGCTGCGGTTCCGGGATTCGACAGCGTCATGGGCAAGGCTGTCGCCGGAGTGCCGACCAGCGTGTTGGGGAAGGCGAGCGGGTTGGGGCTGAGCACGGCTTGAGGCGCAGTTCCGGTGCCGGTGAGGGTGGCTGACTGCGGTGAGCCGGTGGCGTTATCGGCAACCGAGATCGCAGCGCTGAGGCTGCCTGCGGATGCGGGCGTAAAGGTGACGGTGATGGTGCAGGTTGCGCTCGCGGCCAACGAAGAGCCGCAGTTATTGGTTTCGCCGAAGCTGCTGGCATTGGTACCGGTGACAGCAATGCTAGTAATGGTGAGGGCTGCGGTGCCGGGGTTCGACAGGGTGATGGGCAATGCGGTCGCCGCGGTGCCCACTCGCGTGCTTGGGAAGGCCAGTGGATTGGGGGCGAGCATAGCCTGCGGCTGAGTCCCGGTGCCGGTGACGGTGGCTGACTGCGGCGAACCGGTCGCGTTGTCGGCAACCGAGATCGCAGCCGTGAGACCGCCGGTCGACCCGGGCGTGAACGTGACTGTGATCGTGCAGTTCGCCCCCGCGGCAAGCGAGCTGCCGCAGTTGTTCGCCTGCCCAAAGCTACTGGCGTTAGTCCCCGTCACCGAGATGCCGGTAATGGTGAGGGCAGCAGTGCCAGGGTTCGACAGCGTCATGGGCAGCGCCGTCGCCGCTGTGCCGACCAGCGTGCTGGGGAAGGGCAGCGGGTTGGGGCTCAGCACAGCCTGCGGGGCAGTTCCAGTGCCCGTGATCACGGCAGACTGCGGCGAGCCGGTCGCGTTATCCGCAACCGAGATGGCAGCAGTAAGGCTGCCCGTGGACCCCGGAGTAAACGCGACGGTGATGGTGCAGGTTGCTCCCGCGGCTAGCGAACCACCGCAGTTATTCGACTGCCCAAAGCTGCTGGCATTGGTGCCCGTCACCGAAATGCTGGTGATGGTCAACGCGGCGTTGCCGGGATTGGACAGCGTCATCGGCATGGTTGATGCCGGAGTGCCGACCAACGTGCCGGGGAATGCCAGTGGATTGGGGCTGAGCACAGCCTGAGGCGCAGCCGCCGGGATACCCGTTCCGCTGAGTGTGATCGTGACCGGCGCGGGCGCGGCGCCTCCGCCTGAGCTAGAGTAGGGGACGGTCGCGGTGACGTTGTTGTAGCTCTGCGCTAAGGTAGGCGTGAAGGTAACGCTGAGGTTGCAGCTTGCGCCGACGGCGATGCCTGTGGTGCAGGTGCCGAGCCCAACGGAGTAGACGGAGTTGCCGGAAACGGGAGTGCCGAAGGTGGCGGTGTAGAGGTCGCCGTTGTTGGTGAGGGTGATGGTCTGGGCGGCGCTGGTGGTGTTCACGATCTGATTGGGGAAGGTCAGAGAGGGTGACGGGGGAGTTACGTACACGCCGTAGGCGAATGCCGTGAGCGCGATTGTCTGGGTTGTGCTGGTGGTGTTCAGCGAGTTGCTGGTGACGGTGATGCTGCCGCTGAAGACGCCGGCGTGGGCCGGCGTCACCACGACGGCGATCTGGCAGAGTGCTCCAGGCGCGACCGTGCCGCCGTTGCTGCAGTTAGTGCCGGTTGGCGCGGTCTGGATGCTGAACGGATTGCCGGTGATGGCGATGTTCGAGATGGTCAGGGTCTGGTTGCCGCCGTTGTAGATGGTGGCGATCTGCTGCGGGCTTGCCGTGCCCAGCGCCTGAGACTGTTCTCCGAACGCGATCAGCCCTTGCGTCCGGTCCACCTTGTCGAGGTTGGTGTAGTTGCCGACGTAGACGGTGCCATCGGGAGCTATCGACATTCCGAGCGGCGATGCGGTGGAATCGAGGTATGCCAAGGCGGTCGAGTAGCTGGATGCAGCCAATTCGGCAACTCCGCCGAGGGTATAGCGGGTTGCATATACGGTGTCTGCGGGGTCGACCCCAATGCCTTCGCCCGCACCGACGGTATTGATCTGGGACTGGACTCCACCTGAGGTGATCTCATTGATTTCGTAGCCGCCGACGAAGAGATTCTCATTGCTGTCGACGATGAGGTTGGACGCCTGGGTGTTGGCCGGAGTGATGAGGGTGGTTGCTGCTGTGCCCGTGCCAACGATGGGAACCGTATAGACGTGTACGTAGTCAGTCTCGTAGATATTGCCGGTGTTGCCTACGCCGAGCGATTGGATGTAGGTGTTCGGAACGGGGAAGGGCACGGAGCCCTGGATGGCCTGGACGGTGTCGTAGGTCTTGGTCGGGCCATTGTAGGTCTGGTCGGCGATATAGAGAACGCCGGCGCCATCAATGCCGATACCGCGCGGGGAGTTCAGCCCCGTGACTGGGAGGGTGCCAACTACTCCGGCTCTGGTGACGGTGTAGATGGTGTTGGAGTTATCACCCAGAATGTAGACGGTCCCATTCTCGTCGACGATGGAGGTGTAGAGGTAGTTGGCATTGTTGAGAATTGGATTGGTGATTACGCCGGGCTGCACCATCGAGAACGGCCCCTGACCGATGCCATAGATCAGCAGCGTCGCCAGGCGCGTGGTTCCGCTCATCAGGAAGATGGCGTCCCTGCGGCCGCCGGGATACTGGGGCTGGAAGGTGACCGGGACCGAGCAGGTCTCGCTGCCCACCGCGCCAGTACAACTTACGGCCCCGATGCTGTAGCTCAGGCCGTAGTGCAGCGTGGCCGTGGGCGTAAACCCGGCGCCGTAGCCATTCATCTGGAAGGTCGCGGTGAGTGTCTGCGCCGACGCCAGCGGGATGCCTACCGGAGCGGGGTTGAAGACCAGCGGCGACGGAGCCACCACGTTGGCGGCAAGCCCGGTCCCGGTGAGCGTAATCGACTGTGGCGAGTTGCCGGCGTTGTCGGACACGGTGAGGCTGGCGGTGTTCGCGCCGGTGGCGGTTGGCGTGAAGTTGAGCGAGATATTGCAACTGGCGCCGGCCGCCAGCGTCGTTCCGCAAGCACTGCTGTTCAAGCCGAACGCGTTTGCATTGGTCCCGGTGACCGAGATGGAGATACTCGACAAGGTCGCGTTGCCGGTGTTCATCAGCACCGCAATCATGGAGGACGCGCTGGTGGTATTGATGGTCTGATTCCCGAAGGCAACCGGCGAAGGCGTGAGCGAGACCACGGGCGCAGGAATGGAGACACCGGTGCCGGCAAGTTTGATGGTCTGCGCCGCGAGCGTGCCGTTGCTGTTGACCGCGATCGCGCCGGTGTATGCGATCGCCGAGGTTGGGGTAAAGGTGACGGTAAGGGTGCAGGTCGCACCCGATGCAAGCGAGGTGAGACCCACGCAGGTGCCGCCGGTAACGGCAAACGCTCCCGTCGCCGTATAGGTCGTCTGCGAAAGCGTTAGCGTCGCGTTGCCGGTGTTCTCGAACGTGACCGTTTGCGGTGAGCTGGTGTTGCCAACATTCACGCTGCCGAACTGCAGATAGCCGGCCGGCCCCGAAGACATCACCGCGTCCGTCGAGAGGTTGTAGCCGTAATCCGGAATGATCAGATCGCCGTTGCTGTCCATAGCCGGAATACCGATCCCGCCGATCTGGGCTGCGGTCGCCTCGCCGCCGGTGCTACCGGAGCCGCTACCGGCGACGGTGGTGATGTTGCCATTTACAGCCACCTTCCGCACGGCATCAAAGCCCGGGGGATTGCCATTCGAATCCGACGCGATGAAGATGTCGCCGGCCAGGTCGACGGCGACTGCCGTGGCGTAGATCTCGGCGTTGGTCGCGGCTGCGCCATCGCCCATATCGCCCGCGGTGCCATTGCCTGCGACCGTGGTAATCATCCCCGTCGATACGGTGATCTTGCGGATGCGGTTGTTGTTGGTGTCCGCGATGTAGACGTTGCCGGCTGTATCAGTGGCAACGGCGCTCGGGAAGTTCACCTCGGCGGTGTTCGCAGCGATGTTGTCGCCGTTGTAGCCAGGTGTGCCCGAGCCGCTGGTGCCGAGTACGCCGGCGACAATAGTGGTCGCCCCAGAGGAGGCGGCAACCTTCAGGACAAGCGACGAATTGGTGCACGCAATATACAGGTTGTTCGATGAATCGAAGGCAATGCCTTCCGGTCCTGGGATGACCGTGTTGGGCGCGTTGGCGCCGGTGAAGAAGCCGTTGCCGGTCCCGGCATAGGTGGTGATAACGCCGGTGGACGGCACCACCTTGCGGATGCGGAAGTTGCCGTTATCGGCGATATAGACGTTGTTTGAAGAATCGATCGCGATCCCAATCGGGTTGCTCAGATGAGCCAAGGTGGCTTGCCCGTTGTCTCCGCTAAAACTGCCGGGGCCGTAACCGGGGACGCCGGCGAACGCCGTGATGTTGCCGTTAACGTCGAATTTGCGAACGTAATTTGCTCCGGAATCGACCACGTAGATATTTCCCAGGGAATCCTGGGCGACGGCGGCGGGCGAGTCGAAGGTGGCTAACAGCGCTGATCCGCCATCTCCCGTGCCATTCACGGTCCCCGAGCCCGTTCCCGCGATTACGTTCAACTGCGACGGAGTGAACTGAAGCTGAGCTACCTGCGAGCTTTGTGTGACGACCACAGTTCGCTGCACCTGCGGCGCGGCGGAGTAGCTGGAGTTTCCGGCCTGGTTGGCGTCGATAACGAAGGTACCGGCGCTGGTGACCGTCAGCGTGCTGCCGGTAATGCTGCCGGTGCCGGTGCTAGTGCCGTCGATGGTGAAGACGACCGGGTTGCCGGATGCGCCTCCAGTGGCGACCAGAGGAATGGTCAGTCCCGAGGAGTAGGTCACCGGAGTTGTGGGTTGGGTGAAGCTGATGGTCTGCGGGGTCAGCGAAGCGATGCCTGTTCCGGTGAGCAAAAAACTCTGCGTAGCGTCATTCGAGTTTTCATACGGAATATCCTCGACCACGTAGAGATTATCGTCGGTGAATGTAAGCTGGCCGGACAGTGCGCCACTCGTCTGGGGAGCGAAGCTGATCAACACGCTGCATACACCGCTAACTGGAATGACGCCCGGGTTGCTGGCGGTTTGGGGGATGTTGGGACAGGCGTTTGTGGCGCCGGTCGCCCAGGTCCAATTCGCACTGATCGCGGGATTGATTCCTGAGGGGGATGGGATTTCCAGCGTGAGCGGCGCATTCCCTTTGTTTTCGACAAAGTAGGTGTAGGGGTCGGGAGCGCTTTGGCCGACGTTGGTGGTGCCGAGCCAGCTCCAGGAGGACGGAGTGTTGAAATCGAATCGATAGACAACTGTTCCGTCGGAGGCAAAGACATTCCCGTTCCCGTCGAGTCCCAGACCAAAGCTTGAACTGAAACCGCCCCAATTGCTGATGATTGTGGGCGAAGAGGGGATGACACCGTTGACGGCCTGGATTTCGACAAGGCCCTCAGTGCCATCCGATTCCCAAACGTTGCCCGCCGCATCGACTGCCAGTTCTTCCGGACTGGCCAGACCGCAATAGACCCTGTTGATTGTCGGCGATGCGGGAACTTGGCCTGAAAACGCCGGGATCTCATACAGGCAGGTGTCAGTGCTGTTTCTGGGTGTGAAAAAGATGTCGCCGTTCTGATCAACGGCCAGAGCGCCGGGATTGGTGCTGGTTTCGATGGAGCGAATTGTGGGCGAGCTGGGAATCGAGCCGCCAACGGCAACGATCTCGTGGAGGCCCCCGGAATCGCCCACAAAGACATCGCCCAGACCGTCGATGGCGGTTGCACTGGGAGTCACCCATCCCGAACCGAGCGCGACGATCGTGGGCGAGGCAGGGATGACGCCGCCAATGGCCTCGGCCTCGAGGATCCGGCTGGAGCCGGCGTCATTCCAAATCAGGTCGCCGGCTCCGTCGATGGCGATGGAGCTGGGAAGGTTGGCCGGCGCGACCGTCTTCTGAGTCTGATAGGAAGGGGCGACCAGCTCGATGATTGCGTCGCCGGCCTGGTCGGCGATAAAGATATCGTGGTTCCTGTCGACAGCGACACCCTCGGGCTTCGTAAGGCCCGCGCCCAAAGTCAGACCCGAGGTACCAATGGAACTGACGCTCCCGTAATACGTGCTGTTCGCGCTATAGTAGGCGGCGAAGTTGACCATGGGCCCCACACCCACGCCGAGCAGGGGTGCGGTAGCGATGGGCGCACCGCCGCTGGTGCTGTACAGTTGCACCGCTCCCATCCGGGCACCGGGGTAGAGGGGCGTCAACTTGACGATGACAATGCAGGTGTCGGCGTTCGTGCCGTTGCCGTAGACATAACTCGTGCCGTTGGTGGTGCAGGTACCGGTGAGGTTATCTTTGAAGTCCTGGCTAGTGGCGCCTTGCGTATAGACGGCGGGCGCTGCGATGGTGCCTTGAGTTGGGAAGCCAAACAGGAGGAATTGATACGGGTCCTGTGCGGATGTTTGGTTCGCCTCGGAACCTGCGCCGGTAGTCAACTGGCCGAAGAGTGCTGCCTGCGCCAGCTCGTTGACCTCGTCACCGCCGGTGAAGAAGACGTTATTGTGAGCATCGATAGCAATACTGCCGACATTCTGGGTATTGCCGACATTGTCGCTGCTTTCGAAGGTGATGATTTGGGGGTTGCTGGGAACGCTGCCGCCCGAAGCCAGCATCTCCTTGAGCTCAGAATTCCCATTGTCCGCGACAAAGACATCGCCCTGTGAGTCGACGGCCACGCCATAGGGTTTGCTGAATCCACTGCCGAGAACCTTGATGGTTGGATTGCTGGCGGGGATCGATCCGCCAACGGCAATCATTTCCTCGATTTCGCTGTTGTTCGTGTCCGCGACAAAGACGTCACCGCTCGCATCGACCCACACGCCTCTGGGATTGGAGAAATCGTACCAGGCAACGGCGGTGGGATTCGCGGGGATCGATCCGCCCACGGCCTCCAGCTCAATGACTCCGTCGTTATTGCCTTCTGTAACCCAAAGATTGCCCCTGCTGTCAAAGGCCAGCCCCCAGGGCTCGTCTGCCCCGGTCGAGATGGTGATGGTATTGATTGTGGGCGACGCGGGGATGGTACCGTTCACGGCGACGATTTCAAAGACTTTGCCGTTTTGGGTCGCATCGGCCACAAAGACGTCGCCTACTGCGTCTACGGCGATGCCGGTTGGAAGGCCGAAGGTGCCGGAGGGCACATTCACTTGCTGCCCGGACGATTCGAGCGGAACGACTCCGTTCACCGCTGGAAACTCGATAAGTCCGTTAAACTCAGTCGTCACCCATAGATTTCCCTGAGCGTCGACGGCGGTCCCGAATGCAGAGGAGGTGCTGCTGCCAACCCACCGTTGTTCGCCCATGAAAACGGCCGACTGGGCATGAGCGATCAGCGCCGTGCCCAGGCCGAGGAATACCAGCAAGGCTCTGAGCAGCCAATTGCCGCGGCGGCGAAGCGCGCCCCGTGCGCGGACCTCGCGTATCGCGAGGGCTTCTTTGCACCGGTTGGTGTGCCCAACATGGAGAGCTTGGCCTGTCATAGCAACTCCTTCCTGTACCCCTCTTGAGCGCTTCAGAACGAACAAATCCGTCCTGCAGGGAATCTGCGAACTCATGCGGCGCACGACCGCCGCAGCAGCTGGGGAGGGTGGAGAGAATCTCCTGCTATTTCAATTGCAAATGATGGCCCGGAATATTTGTGACAGGTTTAACTCGACAGGCGTCGGCAATGCGTGAAGCAGTCAGAGGAACCGAACGGACCGCTATCTCATACCCTGAAACACGCCACCGATTCCAAAGACTATACACCAGAGCAGTTATGCCTAAACAGTGGCTCTGAAAATGCTTTGTTGACGATGGGGCTTTACCGCGAAATGAGGAACAAGCCTTCGATCTGGATTGTGCCCCACCTGGACAACTGAGGGCCGTACCGCATCAGTGCCGCCAACCTTGAACGATAGGCTACAAGCCCTGTTGCTTTCCTCAACGGCCAGCCGCCAGCGCGGGACTTGTCTGGAAAGACGATGGGTCATCTGAGCGTCATCTCAAGGGAGGATCGACTGGGTTGTACTTTTTTGCCAGCTCTGTCGTCGATACCACGTCCGCTGCCGGCGGATTGACCGCCTTCTCCACCTCCACTCCGAAGACGTAGCTGGGCCCGAACATGTTGCCGGTAAAGATCACCATCTTGTTGTCCGGCGTAAAGCGCACGTTGGGCTCTTCGTGGTAGTTGTGGTGCGACATGTTCACCAGGTGTTCGGTGTGGAATACGCCCGGCTGCCAGAAGTCCGGCGAGTTGACCGCAAGGGAATCACCCCGGATCAACTGCGGACGGAAGAGTTCGATCCAGTCGCAATCCCTGGCAGTTGGTCCCTGGCCGGGGAAGGTGCCGTCGCCGGTGAAGAGCGAGAGGTCCTTGGTGACGTTCACATGAATGGAGCCGTCGTCACGCCCGGTGTGATAGGCGAAGCGCTGACCGGTCTTCACGTTGTAGCCGGCGACGAAGTTGGAGTCGGCGTTGCGGGGATAGGCCCACTGGTACCAGATGGTTTCGCCGTCGGGGCCCCAGAACTCGTGGCCCCAGATCTCCATGTACATGGTGCGTTTGTGGATCAGCGTGTTATGGGTGCCGTCGGTGTGGATCATCCAGATGCGGTCGACATCCTGCCATATGCCCTCGTGGCAGTACATCAGCAGGCTGGGATCGGTGGGCGAGAACAACAGGTGGTTCACCCAGTCGGTGGAGTGGAGTAGCGGCTTGACGTCGCCGGGCTTCTCGCCATTCGGCCCCGGCTCCAGACGGAGCGTGAACAGCACGAGGGGAAGTTTTGCAGCGAGGCGCGCGACCATCATCGCGCTTTTGTTGGGGGGCTGATAGTGCGGCCCCTGAGCTGCGCTGCCAACGCGGTTGTCCGGATTCCCGGCCGCCCCGGGCGCTGCGCCCGCAGGCTGCGCGGGCAGGTTGGAGCCATATTGCCTCCCCGTATCGTCCCCTTCGACGTAGGTTCCGGCGATCAGCGTTTCGTCCGCATTCACGCTGACAACCGACCAGCCGGAGGTGTTGGGTGGATGAGGCACCACCGCCAGTTTGCGCACGGCGCCAGTGTTGGTGTCAGCCTTGTAAACTGAGGTGACCTTGTTGGCATCCGTGGAAGTGTAGAAGACGCTGTTGGTCCTGTGGCCCGCAACCAGAATATGGACGACTCCGGGGTCGCGGCCACTCGCGGGGGTGCCGTCGGGCTGCTTCGGGTTGGCGACCAGGAGTTTGGTGGCGCGCGTGGCCAGATCCAGCACGTGAATGCCGTCCGGCGCGGAGTAGATCATCTGCTTCTCATCCGGCGTATAGCCGTTGATGTTGAAGTAGAAGGCGCCGGAGTTGGGCTCATCGCTCAGCCGCCACACCCGATGCCCGGTGTCCTTGTCCACCCAGGTCCTCGGCGGCATGGGGTCGCCCGGTTTGGTCTGCGCGATGCAGGCGAGCGGAAGCAGGATGACGGCGAGTGCAGCGGCTGGGTTGGGGCGCATAGAAACCTCTCCTTCGAATGGCGCGCCGGGATGAAAGACGCGACCGGTTGGATCAACGAATTCTCCAGGCACAATCGACAGCGCCGTCGCACAAATTGCACAAGAGTTATACACCGTTGAGCATTCGATGGGAAAATGTCAATCAGTACTAAAGCTGGCCGAGTGCCAGTTTGCAACTCTGAATAGACTGTCCAAAGTCTGCGTGCATTGAAAGGCGTGATGAGAATCTTGATCGGGAAAAGTCGAGCTGTCCCGGTTCTCCTGGCTGCATCGCTGGCCATCATTGCACCTTGCGCTTTGGGACAGAATTCGACGAATCCTACGAGTCAACTAGAGGACGCTCATAAACAATACCTGGCCCTCTCGCTAGGAAACGGGCTCGAGCGAGGGTCAAACCAGAAAACCCTGAATCGCTACGGGGTCCCTTTCCTCGACGGAGCGCTGCCTCTCCAACCGGGCGGCACCGCTGAGGTGAGTGTCGGAGGCCGGGTGGGCCGCATCTTCCTGCTGGGGATGACGGATGTCAACGTGCCTACCACTACGGCGGCGGACCTTCAAGATGAGTCACTCCATCCCGGGTCGGGTGGAAGAAACTATCCCCCCTATGGCTGGGCCGATCCGCGGGATTCTTCCTACCGCTTTTTTGTCGGCGAAGAACTCGCGCGAATTCGCCTGAACTATGCTGACGGCGCCACGCAGGTCTTCCCTCTTCTTCTGGGCGAAGGCGTCTGGTGGGGCCGCCCGTTCTACGACTTTCAGGAGCCCTTTCCCACGCATGCCGAATACAAGAAATAAACAAGCTAGCGATTCGACTTGCCCGGATACGAAATCTCAAATTCACTGTACACGTTACTATTTCCAACCGTGACGCCACCCGACCAGAAGGCGCCCGCTCCGCCAAATGAGTTTGGCGTAATGGTTCCTTCCAGCGACAGCGTTTCGCCATCTGTTGTGTTGGAGCCTTTGACGGTGAGCCTGGTTCCAACGACTGAAAGAGTGATGGTCGTGTTCGGCTTGAATACACCAGTAAAATCTTGCTGGTCGTTCAAGGGACGACCGACGCCGTCCTCGATCCTGTAAAGCTGGAACATGCACTTCCCGGTGGACTGGATGGTCCTCCAGAAGCGCAGCGAGTAGCCGTTTCTGGTGCGCGGATCGTACTTGATGAAGATGTCGGCCCGCTCCATACGGGGGGTGTCGTCGGGCGATCCGGCAAGGGCAAAGCCCTGCCCGGCGTTCTTATCCGGCGACATCACCACCTTGACCGTCATGTCTCCGGTGGGTTCGTCCCGGTCGTAGATAAGCGCTGCATAAGGGTTCGCCACGCGCACGCCGTTAACGGTGGCAGGCTGCTCCGCCGGTGGGCTGGTCGAGCCAATGCCTCCGCGAGGCGCCGTTCCAGCAAGCCCGCTGATGCGCAGGCCGTAGCCGTTGACCAGGTTGTCTCCGGTGACCGGGGTCCAGGTGCCGATGATGGTCCACTCGCCGTTCTCGATGGTGGAGTTTTCCGTCGGCACAAAGTTGCGGAAGTTGGGATCGATCGTGGTCGAAGTCACGTTGGCGGCGACGATCGGCTTGCTCGCGGTGGCCACGACTTCCGGGCCGGCGTCGCTGATGTTGTGCTTGGGCTGGATGCTGACGCGGAGAACCTTGCCTACATCGCCGGCGGTAAGCGTGTAAGTACGCAGCGGCAGGTCGCCACGGCTTACGGCAACTGTGCGCGGACTTGCGCAGGTGGCGTCGTCGCACTGATACCAGGTAATCAGCGACTGGTCTTCACGGCCGCCCAGGTCCAGGGTGTAGTGCACCGCGACCTTGCCGTTAAAGGGCGCCGCCACCACTGGTCTGCTGGTGAACTTGGGCGGATCGATAAACGCCGGCTCGACGTTGACGGGGACCATGACCGAATAGCCGTCGGCGGCCTTCGCCTTGACGACGACCCACTCGGCGCGGCTGGTGTGGTTGTTGCCGGTGATGGTAACTGTGTTGCCCGTTGTCGAGCTGAGGTTGACCAGGTTGGAGGGCGTGGACCATGTGATGGTCGCATTCGCGCGTGCGGGGAATGGAGTAACGGTCATTGCCGCGCCGGTTGCACCGGTGCGCACCGTAGGCGACACGATGCGGCTGAAGAAGGGACCTCCACCGGACCTGCCTGCGGCAGGCGCGGTACCGGCGATGATGGACATTTTGAAGACATCGCTGCCGTTGCTCTGGTACTGCGCGCGAACATTGGCCGGGTCCCAGTCGTCGACGGGACCGTTGGGGAGAGCGGCGCGCAGCAGGTTCCACGGGTTGAAGGCCTTCGCTTCCTCGTCGCTGAGTTCGCGTGAGAGGTGGTAGGTGGGAGGGCCGGCCTGGCTGTCCCGGATGCGCACCGGTTTGCCGCTCGGATCTTTCAGGCGATAGGTGAGTGAGTAGTAATTCTGGTGCGCGGCCGCATCTGCTATCCACGCCGCCCTGGCTGGCAGCACACAATCGATCAGCGTGTCGGGATTGCCGAAACTCTTCTCCGTATTGCCCTCACTGGTGTAGAACACCATGCCTTTCGAGGCCTTGAATACGGTGTTGATGAAGGTAAGTCCCTGAGAGGCCAAGCCGCCACTGCCGGTTGGGAAGTAAGCCTCGGAGTTCTTGAACACCGCTACCGGCCCACCACCGAAGACAATCAAGTCTTCGGTCCCCTCGACGAAGACGTTGGTGAAGTAGGCCCGCGTGGTCGAAATCACGGTTGTGTCCAGCCGGCCTAGAAACGCGACGTGGGAGTAAACATGCTTGTCGCCCGACATCTCGATGACCACACCCTGGGTGATGACAGGCGAGCGCATCTTGAGGTTCTTGGAGGGGTCGCCGGGATATTCGTAGTCGAGATTGCAGTAGTCGACCACGCTGAGGTTCATCATGGTGAATCCGGTGGCGTTGATGACCAATATGAAACCGTCGTTCGTTGCCCCCTCCTTCATGCCGCGGTTGTCGGCGAGCACGACCTTGCGGCGGTCGTCAGTCAGGCCGAGGAGGGTGATGTAGTTTTTGGTGATCTGCATGCTGTAGGGCGCGGATTCGGCCGCGTGCAGAAAATAGACGTCGGGCTTGATGCCAATCACGGTCGGCTTCCCGGGCGTGCCGGCCGGAGCCGCGGCATACGCTGCCTGCAACGTCCTAAACTTTTTGTCGGCCGGGTCGTCTTGCGAAAGGCTGCTGTCCACGAGGTAGTCGTAGGCGTAGTTGGCGGTGTCGAACTTCACGCCGGTGTAGCCGTTGAACGGAGCGCCGTCACGCAGATTGTCCTGCGCATGGGCGAGCGGCGAGAAAGTCGTCGCGGTCACTAACAGAATCCCAGCAACTTCCAATATCCACGAGCGCAGCTTCATGATCTCTCCTATCACCCAGAGAATTGGGCCTGATCGCTTCGGCACGGATTCGCATGAATTCTACCGCCCCGAGAGGCTTTGTAAGACCACCGCCGCAGTTTCTGCCGAAAAACGTCGCAATCGCGTTCTGTGCTGGGTTCAACCGCGCCATCGGGAGTCTTGCTTGTCGATTTTTCAGGGCACACCTTGCTTCTCTACTGTGCGTTTCTTCGATTGGATCATCTGAGCACTCAATGCGCTCAGAAGAGCTAGTCCGACGGAGACCCAGATCGCGTCGCGATATCCGGAAACCACTGCGCCCCGAGCACTGCGCGCCGCCAGCTCCTCACACGGAGATTTGATGGGCATCATCATTCGCCGTTCAGTTCTGACGGCACCCAGCATCCAAAGAATGCAGCCGGCGCTTGAGTCGCATGAAGTGCAAGCGAATGTTCCTTAGTTGGTTTGCGGCGTGAGCAGGAGGAGCCACTCGCGGGTGTCGGGCTTGGTGAGGGAGGTTTCGGCGGCGCCGGAGACGGAGATCGCGTCGTGAGCTGTGCCGGTGCGCGGGTCGAACCACATGGCTTTGTAGGTTTTTGCGGGGAGTGCGGCGGCCAAGGTGATGTCGCCGCCGGAGAGTGAGTAGATAAGTACGGGTTCTGCCGCGCCGCCGGCGAGCACCCAGGTGCGTTCGGGATTGGCGACCCAGCCGTCGACGGGGTTCATCTTCATCAGGTCATCGGCGAGATAGTCGTGGACGAACTTATCGATGATGGGGTCCTGGTTAGCGCCTCCAATGCGCGCGCCGGGACCACCGCCTCCGCGCAGCGAGGACTGGGCCGCGCCGCCGCCCATCAAAATGGGTAGCGGGCCAGCTCCGCTCTCCATGGGGACGAAGGCGATGTTGGGATAGCGGTCGCGGTACTCGCGGACCTGCTTGTAGACAAGCTCAGGAGTGGTGCCCGGCGGGGTGTCCTGGTATCCGGAGAACTTGGCTTCGATCTGTGCGCGGAAGGCCTGGTTGATCCCGGCTGGCGGGGCCCACAGGGTGCCGTCAGGCATGTAGGTCCAGTAGCGCATGTCGACAACGGAGATCTGTTTGGAGCGGACGGGGTCGGCCAGGATTGCATCGGTCGTGTTCTTGCCTGTGGTGAGGGCGACCCTTACGGTGCGGTGATGGGCTTTCTCCCACTCGGCGATGGTGTCCTGGAAGAACTGCTCGAAGGCGAGGGGGCCGGCGAACTGGTAGGCCGCGCCGAAGATAACGTTGGGCTGGTCGCCGAGCTCGTCGAGCACATGGAGGATATAGTCGTGATGGAGCTTGCGGAGCGGAGCGTTTTCGACATTGAAAAACTCGTTGCCGACGTCGAGCTTGGTGCCGCCAGGATGGTACGGCGGAGGCTCGGGCATGCCGGTGTCGTTGACGCTGTTGGCGGTGCGCCAGGGGAAGTCGGCGTAGTGGGGGCCGATCTCGAGAACATTGTGGTCGTTGTAGAGATCGAAGTAGACGACGAAGCCTTGCTCTGCGGCTAGTTTCGCGAACTCGCGATGGCGCTCGAAGTACCAGGGGTTGTAGCGGGAGACGTCCCACTTGCTGAGGCCGTCGTAGCCCACGCCCTGGCCGCTGCGGGCCCAGGGGAGTTCGAAGAACGGGGCCCAGACATTGCCGTCGGGCTCCGGGGCGATGAAGTGGGCGTCGCGGCGGTGATCGTACCAGAGGCCGGGATTGACCTGGATGAAGACGGCGTTGCGCTGCTTCATCCGGGCCGCAAATTCGTTGAGGTCTTCGGTGAGGCCGGGGGCAGTCTGACCGGGCATGAAGCGGGTGATGCTGGATTGGGTGAGCTGCGCGGCGACGAAGGGCGAAGTGCTGCCCTTCCACCAGGCTTCGCCCTGGTTTTCACCCCATATGGCCTTACCATCCTCGACAAAGCGCCCGTTGACGATGCTGATGGGGTGGATGGCGGGCGTGGGCGGCACGTTGTGGGCGACCGCGTCAGTGAAGGCGGGCGGGTTCTTGTCGTCGAACACAGGGTTGGCGTCGAGCGCTTCGAGCTGCAGGTTGCGGGCTGCCAGTTGACTCTTGAAGAGCGGCTGGGCATTGTTGACGACGAAGTTGGGGGCCTGCTCCGGGCCTTTGGCTTCGAGCGCCTGCGCCCTCGAATTCCAGATCAGCGAGTTCGCCGCAGTCCAGCCTGCGCCCTGGGCGCGGGTCTGGTCGAGGATCATCTGGATCTTTGAGGCGGGTACGCGGACGTTCTCATAGAGGACGCCGGAGGCCCAGCCTTCAAACGGGCCGCTGGGTTCGAGCGAGTTGGTGGCTTCGTCGTCGAGGAAGACGTTTGGGCCGGATGCGACCAGGCCGGTGGCGAAGTCGTTCATGCCTGAGTCGCTGTGG
Source organism: uncultured Granulicella sp. (assembly GCA_964489045.1). Lineage (GTDB taxonomy): Bacteria > Acidobacteriota > Terriglobia > Terriglobales > Acidobacteriaceae > Edaphobacter. Next base: position 71,615 of record CAZAXI010000002.1, read on the forward strand.
CAGCGGTAGACGAGGGTCTGCTGACCGTAGACGACGAATGACTGGCGGCGGTATCCGCCGGGCTCGGAGACCGGAGCCTCGCTGCGCGAGTCGATGACGGTGACGCGGCGAGCGCGATGGCCGACAAAGACGGCGGAATCGGCGAAGTGACGCGCGGTGACGTTGCGGACCCACGCGTCCTGGACGCGGTCGAGCTCAATCGCGATCCAGGAGTGGTCTTCATCCTTGGGATACTTCGCGTCGTACGCGCTCGAGAGCGTGAGCTCGTCGATGCCGATCTTTTCCGGCACAGGGTTCGACTGGATGATGGCTACGGTGCCACCACCGTATTGCTTTTCCAGCGCGGTGGTGATCGGGGCGTCGACCTCGATCTGGCCGGTCGCTGGATCGATCGCGGTAATCGTGCGGTCCCAGAGCAGGTCGTGCGACCCGGGCGCCCAGTCCAGGCGGGCGTTGGCGAACGTGCCGGGAAGGCCGGTCATGCCCAGGGACTTGATCCACGCTGCCGTGCTGGGGCGGCGAAGCAGGACATGCTGTCCGACGGAGAGGCCAACGGTGCTGGCCAGCTTGAAGGTTCGCGCGCCTACGGGAGCATCATCGGTGATGGTGACCGGAGCGCCGATGGAAGGATCGGCTTCACCGCCGGCTTCGATGAGGGTGCGACGGCTGATGCCATCCGCGACGATAGTAGTTGTGGAAGGACCGGAGCCGCGCAGGACGACTCCGCTCGCGCGAATCTGCAAATGCCCGCCCACGTGGTAGGTTCCGGTGCGCAGCAGAATCGCGCCGCGAAATCCATCGGCCTGGAGCGGCAGCGCCGAGACGTGGTCGATGGCGTTCTGCAGGAGAATCGTATCGTCCTTGCCGGTGGGGCGGACGGAGATCACCGCCTTGACTGCGGGCAGCGGCTTGCCGGCCTCGTAGCCTGCGACGGAGAAGTCGATGGGCACGGGGCTTTGCGGTGTTTGCGCGAAAGCGGCGAAACTGCCCGCGAGAGCGAGCGCGATGACGGCAATTGCGGTCTTCGTAGAGTTCATATCAGCCGATCCGGTTCGATGACGTCGGTTATTACTGCGGGAAGGGAACGAACATATCCGCGCAGGAGTCGGGTTTGCCCTCCGAGGGCTTGCCGGTGATGGTGACATCGGTGGCAGGCGTGGGGAGTTGGATGTTGCTGCCGCCCGCGCCGTAGGTGATGTCCGCGTAGTCGAATTTGTAGGTGTAGGGCTTGGCCGCGTTGGCCGCGTCGGTTAGCCAGACGCCGTCGAGGGTGATCTGCGCGCGGTGGTCGTGGTCGTAGCCGTCGAAGAGGATGGTGGGATCTCCGCCGCCGCCGGAGACGCGCACGTTGCGCAGGGTGACATCGCGGAAGGTGGGCGGCGAGGGACCCTTGACCGGCCCGTTGGAGGCGTAGGCCATGGTGATGTCGATGGGGCGCTTGACCGCGTTGCGGATGCAGATGTCGCTGTAGACCACGTCGTGCACCAGGCCGCCGCGCGTGCCCATGCTCTTGATGCGGATGCCGGAGTCGGGGCCGTCGAGCGAGAGATCGAAGACGCGCAGCTTGCTGACGCCGCCGTTGGTTTCGGAGCCGATGGACATGCCGTGGCCCCAGTAGAAGTGGTTGTGGCTGACCGTCATGTTGGTGAGCTCGCCTGGACCGCCGCCCTTGATGGCAACGTTATCGTCGCCCGCGCGGATGTAGCTGTGCGTGATGGTGATGTTCTTCGAGCCTCTGCCGGGATCGATGCCGTCGGTGTTGGGGGACCCGCGCTGCTGCGTGTCGATTTTGACGCCCCAGACGGTGAAACCGTCGCCGCCGTTATAGACAACGTGGAAGTTGGGCGAATTCTTCAGCGTAATGCGATACAGCGTGAAGTTGTCCGCGTGGTTGCAGACGATGAGGCGGGAGAGCGGTCCGCCGGCGTGGTCCCATGCGCTGATGGTCTTGCCGACATACTTCTCGCCGCCGCGGCCGTCGATGACGCCGTCCCCCATCACTCCGGCGCCGGAGACGTCGGTGACGCTGATGAGGGGTGGCCCGAGTAGAGACTGGTCAAGGGTCTGGAAGAGGGTAGCGCCTTTGTCGACCACCAGGGTGATGCCCTCGCGAAGCTGCAGCGGGCCGCTCAAGAACGCATTTGCGTTGTTATGCACCTCGAGCGCGACAGCCTTGCCTTTGGCGCACGAGTCGATCGCCTTCTGGATGCGGCCGGTGTCGAGTTTGGACTCGTCGGCCGGGGCGAGGGTGTTGAAATTGCCATCGAAAACCGAGGTAAGGTGCGCATCGAGCGTCGCGCAGAAGGGCGGAATCTTCGGCTCGGTGACGTTGCGCGTGTCCTGCGCCAAGGCGGTGGAACAGAGCGCAGTCGCGAAAACAATGACGGACGACAATAACCGGTTCATGGAGACTCCTTCGGCTTAACTTCGCTTGCTTCTTTGGATTCCAGTGACCTGCTCCGCGAGGAAGCGGGAGGTCTCAACCGGAATCTCCTTTGTCATCCCTGGTTCGCTCGAATTATAGTTTTTTCAACCCTTCACTGTATTGAATGAGTGCCCGGCGCGTTCCCTGCTGACCGTGTAGCCAAAGAGAGCTCAGCGATTGACCATCTTTGCCGGCACCAGCGAAAAGATCAGAATTGCCGACGCCAGCATGCATCCGGAGACCATATACAAACCCGAGTTCAACGTGCCCGTATGCATTTCGAGATAGCCGACAATCGCGGGCGAGAAAAACCCGGCGAGATTGCCCGTGCAATTGACCAGCGCGATGCCCGCCGCCGCGGCTGTGCCCCCCAGGAACGAGGTTGGCAATGCCCAGAACATCGGCACCGCCGTCACCACACCGACCGTCGCCATCGTTAGGCCAATCATCGCAATCATGGTGCTGCTGCCGGCCTGAGTACACAAGATAAAGCCGAGCGCCGCAACTATGTTCGGAACGATCACGTGCCAGCGGCGTTCCCGCATCCTATCGGCGTGGTGGCCGGCAAGGACCATGGCAATCAACCCGAGGGCATAGGGCACGGTGGTCAGCAATCCAATGTCGAAAGTGTCCTTGACGCCGGTCTGGCGGATAATCGTCGGCTGCCAGAAACCGACCGCGTACGATCCCATCACGATGCCGAATAAAATCGCACTCATCAGCCATACTCGCGGGCTCGTGAACACGGCTGCGACGGTGTGGAGAGTCTTCCTATCCGCCTCCTCATTGATCTCCGCAGCCACCAAGCCCTTTTCTTCCTGCGAAAGCCATTTCGCATTAGTCACCCGGTTGTCGAGATGGACGAGGATGATGATGCCGAAAACAACCGCGGGCACGGCTTCAAGAATGAAGAGCCACTGCCACCCGGCAACATGCCGGCTTTCGGCAAAATAATGCAGAATATAGCCCGAGATCGGACCACCGACGATGCCCGAGATCGGGCTGGCAGCCATTAGTATTGCCACCATCTTCGCGCGCCGGTGCGATGGAAACCAGTAGGTGAGATACAGAATCATGCCAGGGAAGAATCCCGACTCCGCAACCCCCAGCAAGAACCGCATCGCATAGAACTGTCCTGGTGTGTGCACCAGCGATGTACAACCTGAAATGATCCCCCACGTTACCATCACGCGGCAGATCCAGAGGCGCGCGCCCACCTTGTGCAGAATAAGGTTGCTGGGGACCTCGAACAGAAAATATCCCAGAAAGAAAACACCCGCGCCGAAGCCGTAGATACTTTCGCTGAACCTCAGGTCGCTCAGCATTTGCAGCTTGGCAAAGCCCACATTCACCCGGTCGATGTATGCACCGACGTAGCAGGCCAGCAGGATCGGCATGATTCGCCACGCGATCTTGCGATAGAGCGAATCGCACGCATCCGCCGGGAACGAATTGGTCGCGGCGTAATCTGTTGGTGACAATGTTCCACCCCCGCGGGAGCGATACATTCCTGTCAGACCATTTCCCGGCGAAGCAGACCCTACCGCCAGGCATCCCCGGTGAAACGTGCAATCGCCTTCTCGTCGAAGCGGTAACCGAGGCCCGGTTCGCTTGACAGCGCGAGGCCACCATCCCGAACCTCCAATTGGCGGTCGATGATCTCGCGGAAATTGAACACCTTGCTATCGGGGAAGAACTCGACAAACTGGCCGTTGGGGCAGGCTGCCACCAGTTGCGCATGCAAATCGTGGAACCAGTGCGGGCAGACGGTTACGCCATAGCAATCGGCCAGTGCGGCGATACGCCGGAATTCGGTAACGCCGCCGCAGACCGCGGCATCCGGCTGCAGGATCGCCGCTGCCTTTTTGTCGAGCAGTTCCTTGAATCGCCAACGCCCGGCTTCGATTTCGCCGGTTGCGACAGGAATGGTGATTGCCGCCGCCAGCTTTGCGTGGTTGTCGATCTGGTCGGGACTAAACGGCTCCTCAATCCAATAAGGATCGTAGGGCGCAAAGCGTTCCATGTAGCGCAAGGCAGTGGGCACATCGAACCAGGCATTGTTCGCATCGAGCATCAGCAGCACATCGGGTCCGATCGCCTTTCGTGCTGCAGCGATTCTTGCCTCCTCAGATCTCACGTCGCCGCGTCCGACCTTCATTTTGACGGCGTTCAGACCGAGGGCCACATAGCTCGCCATCTCTTCACCCAGCATCTCGGGCGTTTTTCCTTCGAGGTAATAGCCGCCACTTCCGTAAGCCGGGACCGTATCCGCGTAAGCTGCGCCGAGATACTTATAAAGAGGAAGATTCGCCGCCCTGGAGTTCCGGTCCCATAGTGCCGTGTCGAGAATGCTGAGCGCCCGCATCACGGAGCCCACGCGGCCATGCAGCAACACTTGCTGATACAGCTCTTTCCAAAGCAACTCGGTCGCGGTCGGGTCAGCGCCGATCAGCATGGGCGCCAACAGTTCGCGAACCGCCGTCGTCACTACGTTTCCGCCCGAATGCCCGGCATAGCAATGACCGATGCCCTCGATTCCGTCATCGGTTCGGATCCTCACCAGCGTGTAATCACGACCCGTCACCAGGCGGCGGGCAAAAGCCGTTGCCTGCTTCAGCGGAATGTGTACCGTGCGCGCTTCGACCAAAACAACTTTGGCCATTCTCTTTCCTCCCGATCGACGTGCAGCCATGCAAGTGTAAATGATCGAACTTGCTGGTGGACCTGGCCGGGGTGGAAACAGCCGTCTCTCCGACACTCGCAACCTGGGAGGTCTGACCGGGGACACACCACCTGCCGGTCGTGGAAATTGAATCCCTGCAAAGTAACTCCCTGCTCCGTTCTGCCAAGGGCAGACACGGCTAAGGCCGCTGCATTTCCCGTTCGCGGAGCCAGATGAAGATTACCGGGGTCACGATCAAAACGTGGACGAGCGAGCTGAGCATGCCTCCGAGGACTGGGGCGGCGAGTGGTCGCATGAACTCCGCGCCGGTACGTGTGGACCACATCAGCGGCAACAGGCCCGCGACTACCGTTGCCACGGTCATCACCTTGGGGCGAAGACGCAGCAGAGCGCCTTCCATGACCGCCGCGTGCAGGCCCTCGCGCGTTAGGTGGCCGTCGATAGCTGTTCGCCGCGCGACTGCTTCTTTCAAGTAGATAACCATCACGACGCCGGTCTGCACGGCGGTTCCGAAGAGTGCGATGAAGCCAACCCACACGGCGACGGAGAAGTTCAGGCAACAGCGTGTCGCGATAGAGCTTCACGCGCCTCTGCGCCGGCTGCACCGCAATCTGCGTGAACGGTGTCACAGGTCGCGTGTGAGCAGCAACGGCTCACTGCAAGGAAGCCGCTTCCAGTCAAGTCACGTTGTGGAACTGGCAGGAGCCGAGTCAGGTTTGCCGGTCGCGGAGCCGGCAGCGTCAGGGCCCGGGGAGCTGGTGTCGAGCTTATCCATCAGCATGGTCCCGAGGCTTTCGAGAACACCTTGATTGCTCCCACCGCCAACCACAAGGATCTTCGGCATGAAAGATGTATTGCCCACCGCGAGTGCCTTGATGGCATTCACGAGGGCTGTGGGTCCCTTGCCCAGCGCTTCAACCTGTCTCTGATAAGCTTCGGCGTTGGCCAATCCTACCGCACGAACTTCGGCTCCCCGGGCGGTGCCGGTGCGCTCGATGTAGGTGGCCTCGCCTTGCGCTTCCTTCATTCTGGCTTCGGCCCGGTTGGTCTGGATGTCCACTCCGACCTTCGACTTTGCCAGGTCGACCTGCATGTCGGCAGTGCCGCGAGCCTTCTCCGTCTCGACGCGCTGGTCCTGGGCCTGTCGCTGCATCTTGAATGTTTCCACTTCCTGATGCGCGACCTCTCGCTGAGTCAGAACCGTGACCAGTTGTTCGGGGTAGACAACATCCTGGATATAAACTCCCCTGGTCTCGATCTCGTACTCGGCAAGTTTTCCCTGGATGTAGGCGAAGGCTTGTTCCTGGACGCTCTGGCGCGTCTGGATAAACGTAATCGCTTCCATGCCGCCGATCTTGTCGCGAAAGAGGTTGCCAACCGCAGCCTGGAGAACCTCGTTCACCAGGTTCTCCATGGAGCCGACCATGGAAATGACGCGCGGCGCCTTGGTATCCGGCACATGAATCAGCACCTGCAGATCGATGCTGAACACGAAACCCTCATTGCTCTTGGCAATAATGGGCTCAAGCCGGGCATCCAGCCCATGGGCTCCGGTGACATCCCTCGCCCAATCGAGCTTGAGAATTGCCGTGAGCACGAGCTTGGCATCGTAGATGCGGGGATTGATCGGGTACTTCCCGGTCCGCAACGCTTCCTGCCAGATGCCCTGATGACCGGGACGGACCAGGCTGCCGAATTTGAATCCTGAGCCGGATGTGTCCTGGGTGGGCAATCCTACGTAGGCTTTGATTACCGCGACCTGCCCCTGTTCCACCACCAGCATCGGCACTTGTTCCACGCGAACCAGGAATGGGTTGAGGTTGTACGCGCCATATAGCAGCGGATCGTGCTGGAGGCCAATCTTTCCACCCGCCTCCAGGAACTTCTGGAAATCCTGATAGTTGTTGTGCTGATCGTTCTTGCTCCCGAGGATCAACGCCATAAGCTGGAAATCCGTGACCCCATCCTGCCGTTCGAACTCGAGGACATCGCTGAATCCGCCGAGGCGGCTGGCGATCGCGCCTGCGGGCAAGGGTTCGCCGTCCAAGGTGGTGACCACTCCGATCATGTCCAGGACCTTGCCGCCCTGGCCGGCTGGCATGGGCGCGATGCGCGTGACATCCAACTGCCAGGGTTCCAGGCCGAAGGCCATGTAGCTCAGAGTCTTGCTGACGGCGAGCCTGCGGTACTCGTCGGACACCGGGACGCCGAAGACTTGCGGCTTGGTGATGACCAGGAAAGCCACGGGGTGGATCGGCGCCAATGTGCCGGGAGAAAGAACCGGCCGCTGAACACCCTTCTCTCCGCCCTTCTCGACGAACGCGCGAAAGTCGGTGAAGTTACCGAAAGCCGAATCGTACCTGCCTGACTTCGCACCGATGGGCGTGGGCTTGCCGACCTGCGCGATAACGACGCCAATCTGCCCGGCCGGTACCTGCACCCACGGGTGTTTGGTGACCGCGTAAAGCGCCAGGAACTTGAAGCGGATCCCGGGCATAAGCAGTTCGGCCTGATAGCCGGCTTCTCCCGCAAAGGCTACGGGGTTGTTGCCGGGCAGCTTCTTGCCAAACCTTTTTCGTACCAGTCCGATTTGGGTGGGGCCAATGCTATAGAACGACCAGAAGACGACGACAATCAAGACCAACGCCAACACGACCAACAAAACACCCATCAAACCACCACTTTCCGGCACCTGCATCTCCTCAGCGCTGAGTCGCTTGAATTGTACCCCTCCCTGTGGCGTGGCAAGATCCGTGCTGAGTTTCCAGCCGACAAATCGGATGGTTCTCCCCATTGGCCAAAATGGAGCCACACCCGTTTTCGCGAGTTTTTCCCGTGTTTTACCCGGTTACCAGGGAAATGTAGCCAGGGAGCAATTCGCTACCGACTGCATGCACCGCCATACAGTCTCAGATTCTCTATTTCCGCCATCCAATCTCTCACTGCGTCGGTGCTGACTGTGCCGGCGCTACCGGCTTTCTAACGCGCCTTCGGACAGCGGGTCCGCTGCCCACGGAGCCGCTCTGCGCAAATGCAGGCGGAGCTGTTATCGCCGCGATCACCGGCAGTAGTGCCGCGGCCGCCAGACCGATCTTTCCAATCATCTCCCTCCGCGACGGGCCCACCATGCCGCCTTCCAGCAGACCCCTCTCTTGCAGCTCTTCGAGCGTCAGCAGAACCAGCTCTTCGCTCACCGCAGACCCCAATTCCTTCGTCGCACAAGCTGCAATCTCTCCCACTGTGTTCCGGCCATCGCACAACTGCCAGATGCACGCCGAGCTGGGGTTCAGGCACCATGCTCGATGAGTACGTTCGTCATAGATAAGAGTCTCCGCTTCGACTTCCCGGAGGGTGATGCAATCATCCTGAAGCTTGCGAGGCTGCAACGTCGATGTCATTCCTGCCCCCTCCCTTGTTGCCGTTTAATCTCGGTTTCGCTTGCGACTCCCGTCGCTTCCTTCGCGGCCCAGGTCCAGCAGGGTTTCGATTCCTGGTCTCATACCGGCCGACCTGCTGTGGCCAGTGCGGCCAGCAGAGAGCGAGCCGCAACCGTCGCTTCACCCCGCTGCGATCTCCACGCCCTGGCATGACGCATCGTCGCAGAAAGCGTGGCGAGAGTGCGGCCCGGTGTTCGTTGCACCGGGGTGCTGTGCAGCAGCAACTCCAGCACAGCCCGCCCCGGCGTCACCGCTTCGGGAGCCCATCGCGCATGCTCGGCAAACTCCGCAAAGACAACCATCGAAACGCGAAGCGGCCCCGTTCCTGCTCGGCCGTCAAGCTGCTTCAGCGGAAGCGGAACCTGGTCCGGTGCACCCGGCCGCCGCATCCGGATGTCCCGCGTGAACGGATGCACCCTCCCTTCCGAATCGAGCAGGGCGAACTCATCGGAGTAGTACGTCGCGCCGGCGCGCACCAGTTCCGCCACCAGCGTCGACTTGCCCGCGTGGCTCGCCCCGGGCAGCAGCAACGCGCGATGTTCCCATGCGACCACGCCCGCGTGAAGAAACACATACTCTGGCGCATGCTCCGCCACATAAATCATCATGTGGCCTCCCAGCAGGATCAACGCATGGTCCAGCGTTGCGGCATTCTCCAACAGTTTTTCGTTGGCAAACAGCTCATAGCCTGACTTCCTCTGAGCGCGGCACAGCGCAAACCTTCGCGCATCGGCCGGCAATCTGTCGCTCGGCACTGAGCCATGCGGCGCGTGTTTCTTCATCAGATCGAGCAGAGCGCGGCTCTCCGCGACGAGCCGGAAGGGGACGCCGTGCGAGATCAAGCCGGCGCCATGCTCTCCGCGAACAGAGCAAGCGAATCGAATTGCACCATGTTGACTCTGGCTCTGCATCAGGGTCGCCTGCTTCCTCGCTCTCTGCTTTCGTTCTTGCGTCTCTTACGGCTGTGCAGGCAGTCCGAGCACCGGCGTCTTCACCGAGCCTGCAGCACCAATCAACTCCGTAACCGTATTGCCGTAGGCATTGCTGATCCACACGTTCCCGCTGGCATCGACCCCCAGGCCAAACGGACCATAGAGCGACGCATCGAGCCCATAGCCCGCCGCCGGAGAAATTGCCTGCAGCGTCGCTCCGTTAAGCTCGCTCACGGTATTGGCCCGGTAATTCGTTGTCCAGACATTCCCGCTGCCATCCGCCAGGATACTCATCGGCGTATGGACGCCGCCGGCGGCTGTCTTGCCGATGACGCTGCCACTGGAGCCGAGCTTGACCACGCTCGATGCTTCGTAATCGGCCACCCACACATTACCCGACGCGTCGAACGCAATTCCCGCCGGCACAGCGCAGCAGGGGTAGCTGCTGGCGACGCCCGCCTGCGTGACCATCGCGACTCCGCCCTGGTAGGCAAACCATCCGTTCTGATTTCCATCAATGGCAACCGCCGTGGTGAAAGGCAGGGCGCCGGAAGCGTAGCCGGATGAACTGGAGATGGCCGTTCCATCGCTCGCCAGCAAAGTCGCCGCGGCGTTGGCGTAATCGGCCACCCAAATCTTGCCGCCGGACGTGGCCGCCACCGCTACCGGATAGTAGATTCCGCCGCCGCTGTAGCCCGAACCGGAAAGATCTGCGCCAGAACTGCTCAACTGGGTCACACTTCCTGTGCTGTTACCGTTCTCGTTGGTAATCCACACGGAGTCCTGACCATCGATCGCAATTCCAAACGACTCCTGCAGGCCCGTTGCCGCAAACCCATTCGCCGAAACCGGTGTTCCCGTGTTTGAGAATTCCGAGGCCACCCCCCCAAAGTAGTTCGCGACCCACACGTTGCCTGCGGAATCGATCGCAAGGGAGCCCGGAAGATTCAATCCGCCGCACCCCTGCAAGCAGTTCCCGAAGGTGGCCGAGAGCGTCCAGTCGTGAGGCGCAGTGCCCAGCACCGGCGTAAACGGGCTCGGTGCAGCGGTCGCAAATACTTGAGCCGGGTTGGCGCCGGGATTGCGAATAACACTGAGCGCCGCGTCCAGCGTATCGGCGGGTGCGCCACTCGACCCCGTCGCGGCGCTGAACAACTTCGCGCACGCCGTGCTGCTTACTGGCTGGTTGCAGGTCCACAGCGCGGCGGCCAGCGTGTTGAGCTTGGCCGTTTCCAACTTAGTGTTCGGGGGCAATCCCGGCCCCGGTGCGGTTCCCTTGCTGGTGTCCGCCAGGTTCGCTGCGGTCAGAAAAGCATTGCGCAATCCGGTCGCGTTGGTTGCGCTCGCGCCAATCGCCGCATCCGTTCCGATGAACTGTGCCAGCGCCCATGCCGCCGCCGCAGTAGTCACTTCGTTCATCACGACCGTGGTGGAACTGCTGACGCTCCCGCAATCGCCCAGCGCCGCCATCATCACGAGCGCCTGGTTGGCTCCGCCCGAAGCCGGACTCGCGTCTCCGCCGCGCCCTACCAGGTATACCTGCGTCGCGCTGCTGCCACATTGAAAAGCAGGGATAGAGAACTCTCCCGAAACATTCGTCGTCACGGTCTGCGTTCCCAGCAGGTTAGTCGCGCCCACCCCGGGCCCCGTGCTACCCGCCGCATAGAACGCAATCGCGGCTCCGCTCACCGGGTTTGACCCGCTCTCCATCACCCCGGTAAATTCCGCCGTCGGCGGCGGATTGGAATCTGTTCCTGTCATAGCCCCGGCTCCTCCGCATCCGGTGAAAAAACTCGCCGCGCTTACGGCAAGACACTGCGCAAGCAGCCAATATTGTTGTCGCCCCGTGTCGCGTTGAATCTGCGTGCGATTCATCGCTTGCTCCCCGTCTCACTGACAGTTAACGCAGTTGGCATTCGCGCTGCCGTTGATCGCAATGCCCGCGGGCGACGCAATACCCGCCCCCGTGAAGGGCGATCCGGCCACTGTTCCTCCCGTGCTGGTAAACGCGCTCACGCTGTTGGCGCCGCTATTCACTACCCAGATCACCCCGCTTGGGTCGATCGCAATTCCTGTGGGCAGATTGAGCCCATTGCCGGTGAGCGACGTGCCTGTAATCGCCCCGCTGGAGTTCAACTTGTAGACGTCATAGACGCCACTATTCGAGGTGGTTACCCACGCATTTCCGCTCAGGTCAATCGCAACTCCTGCCGGCGTTCCCCCGAGTGTCGTCCCCGAAGGCAGCTTCGGATTCCCCAGATTGTCGAAGAGCGAAACCGCCTGGCTGCCGCTGTTGCCCACCCAGATGTTGCCGGAGAGATCGGCAGCAATCGTCGTCGGATGGCTCAGGCCGCCTCCAGTGTAGTTGATCGCCACCGTCCAGGCATTTGGCGCCATGCCAAGTTGCGGCATGAATGCCGCAGTGCCTGCGGCTACGGCTTGCAACTGCGACACGCTCCGCGCCGGATTCTGTGCGATGTTCATCAGCGCGGTGATCGTGTCGGTCGGAAACGTCGTGCCTGCCGCGTTCGGAGTCAACTCGAAGAGAGAGCCGCAGCTTGTCGATCCGACACCCGCTGTGCCGCCCGTCGAGTTGATGCACGCTTCGACCACATCGGCCAGCGTGTTCAGCGTAGCCGTCGGCAGGGTCGCGCCCGACGGAAGATTGCCGGGGAATGTGCCGTTCGACGTATTCACAACCTCGCTCGATGCTGCAAAGGCAAGTTGCAGTCCAGTGGCGTTGGTCGACGACGCGCCGATATTCAAATAGCTCGTCGTGTTGCCGGCCATGAACGGGGCCAGCGCCCACACCGCTGCCACCGTTGTTAGTTCGTTCATGTGGATATGCGTATTTGAGTTCAGGTTGCCGCAGCTTCCCAGTGCCACCATCATGGCCAGGTTCGGGTTGTCTGCCCCTCCCGTATCTCCCGCAATCGGATCCCCGCCTGTGCCCACCAGATAAACCTGCGTGCTTGCGGTCGGGCAACTATAGGAGGGAAACGTGAATTGGCCACCAGAATTCGTAGTGATCGGTGTTCCAAATAGCGGGGTTGCCGCCGAGCCATAACCATTGCCCTCTGCTGCATAGAGCTGCAGCGACATGCCGGTCACAGGTTGCTGGCCGCCGAACGCTTCCCCATGCGGGCCCGTTGCCAGCGCGAGGGGATTCTGAATCGCGCTTGAATTTGTTGCGCACCCCGCCAGCGCGATGGCGCCCGCCGTCGCCAGGATGGCTGCCGCATTGATCCACCATCGCTTCATGGTTTTGCTCCGGTCGTTTTGTTGGCTGCTGCGGTTGCCAGCGGGGCGGCCGGCGCAGCGGCGCCCAGGATCCTGGTCACACTGCTACCGCCCTGGTTCGCAATCCACACGCTTCCGCCCAAATCAATCGCGATCCCGCTCGGCGTCGACAGCGAAGAATCCGTGAAGCCGTTCGACGGAGAAAGCGCGGTACCGTCGTTGGCGAAGAGGCTGAAGGTCGCGTTATTGGCGTTCGTCACCCATATCTGGCTGCTGCCGTCGATGGCAACGCCCGCAGGCGTGCCGAGGCCGCCATTCGGTTCGACCGGGCTCAACTGCGTGCCCACCTGATTCGACTCGCCAAGCTGCACATACCCCGTCCCGACCGACCACAGGTTGCCGCCGCTGTCGACGCCGACTCCGAGGTTGGCGCCCGCGAACGCGCTCGAAGATAGAGCGGTGCCGTCTCCCGTCAGCTCGCTCAGGCTGCCACCGTTGTTGACGATCCATACCGTCTCTCCAGCCACCGTAAGCGTGCTCGTCGGCGCCGCCGCCGCGTATGCCGGATTGATCGGGCTAAACGACGCCGTGATCGTATACTTGCCGGGCGCAAGACCTGACGTCCCGGACGTGACGTTGATCGCCGATCCGCCGCCGGTGGGTGTCGCGCTGTAGGTGAAGTTCCCGATCGCCCCCGGAGTGGTCGTCGCGTTCAGCACCCCCGCGCCCGCATCTCCAGTCACAATCTCTGCCGCCGGGGTCCAGTTGATCGTAGGTGTGGTCGTGCCCGTGCCCGCGGCCGTCACCGCAAACGTGTCGTACCCGAACACGGCACACCCGTTCCAGTCGGCGGGATAGTTCTCCACATAGACATCGAACGTGCCGGCCGTTGTAACCAGACTGCTGGGCACCGTCACCTGCAGTTCGTTCGAGTTCATATACGTGACCGGGCTGATGAAGATGCCATTGACATAGACAAACGAACCGGAACTGAAGCCCGTTCCTGTCAGGGTGAGCGGGAATGAGGACGATCCGGCGGCCACGGAGGACGGACTAAGCCCCGTGAGTGTCAGCGGCGTGTCGGTGATATTGAAGTTGGCATTGACCAGAGTCTCATCCGTCGCTGTCAACGTGGTGGGATTCGCTGTACCGCTCAAATCGTAGGTCCACCCCGCAAACGTCCAACCGGTGTCAGGGGTTGCCGTGTAGGTCAGCTCTGTTCCCCACGGGTAGAATCCACCTTCCGTCGAGGTCGGTGTGATCGTCGCCGAGCCGCCGCACGTCGGGTAGGGGCTGAAGTTCGTTGCCGGCGCATACAGCGGAGTAACGGTCGCGGTGTACGTGGTGCTGGTCGCAGGCAGAGAAGAGATGGTGTGCGACTGCGCGCCTCCATCGCTCCAGTTGGAGAAGAGATACTCCGTGTTAACGCTGTAGGGAAGGTACGGCGACTCGACGTTGAGTGTGTGGCTCGTGCCCGCGGCCCATGCGCTCCCATCGTAGGAGGGGTCGGGCGAGAAGTTCTTGGGCGTGTACCAATAAGTGCCGTCCACAATGGCCCTGAGGTTCGAGCTGTAGTCGTTCGCAATCGGGTTGGACGGAACCACGTTGACCGGGTACACCGGATACGTGGTGAACTCAGCCGAAACGGCAACTGGGTTACCCGTGTCCGGCACGTTGAACATCTTCGGGTTTGCCGAAATCCCGCCCGGCAGCCAGAAATACCCCATCTGCGCATTGAACTCGTAGAAGTTGTAGCCCGACCCCGGTGTCGCGGCGAGGGTCGCCAGTTGGCGCGCCACAAAAAAGTTGCCGCTCGCGCCTGGGTAGGTCTGCGGCTGTGGCGACACGCTGACGGTTCCCGATGCCGGAGTCGTCACCGGAAACACCGTCTCCGTATACGGAACCAGCTCGATGAAGTTCGCCGAATAGGTCGTGATCGCCGGCGAGGTTGCCGGGAACGCGGGACTCCCGTCCCCAGGCGAAAGCGTAATCATATGCGTCTGCGCAGTGGAATCGTTCCAGCGCCCGTAGGTGTAGTAGAAGGTCGTCGATACAGGAGTGTTAGGGGGGATCTCGGTGCCTTCGATGTCCCCCGTCAAGGTCTGCACGTCGGCACCCACCGACAGCGTGTGCGTCGAATTCAGTGTCCAGGTGGTGAATGTATGCGGTGTCGTATACGTCACGCTGTCGACGATCACCTGCAATCCCACCGGGTTCGACGTCACTGTCACGTTGGTCGGCGCAGCGCCATACATACGCAGAATGGCCTCTTTGTCTCCCGCCGAATAGTCTTGGTTGCCGGCTCCCGGCACGCCCTCGGTTCCCTGCAGCGGAATGCCTGCGGGAATCGTCTCGATCACCGGGCCTCCGTTGGCAGACAACGTGAACGATGGATACTGCATCACCGACGCGTAATCGTACGGCGTGAGCAATTGCTGATTCTGGGTGTTGATGGCGAAATCATAAGGCCACGATCCCTTGATCGCGTTGCTGTAATACATGGTGACGTAGCTGTCGCGATCGGTGCGCGTAAATTCGTGATAGAGGCCCATGATGTGGCCCATCTCATGAAGAATCGTCGTGACCGAACACGATCCTGACCCGCCCATCGTTATCACCTGATCGGCATACGGCGGCGGATAACCGATCGAGGTGATATCGCAGGAGCCGGTCATGTTGGTTGCATCGAGGTCGATGTTGACGTAAGTCCCGCTGCCCGTGCTATTCACCCATTGAACAGTGGGGTAGAAATCGTTGTGCATCGCGGTGAGCGCCGTGCTGATGTTGGCCTGATCGGTGTCGTTCGCGAGTTGGTAATACACAATTCCGCCGGGCCACAGCGAACCCGGGTCGGCCACCCCCACCACCTCTGGCTTCGACCGCAAATCCGACTGCCTCGGCTGGCCCAGCGCCGATTGGCCGGGGGGCGCCTGCGCCGCAGCTGCAAGAATCGACGCGAAAATCAAGGCAGTGCAAAGGCCACGCCGCGCAGTCCGGGAACAAAACCCTTTGAAGGGAAGCATAGGATCAACACCCGCGGGGAGGGGATATTAGGTCCTGCCGTTCTGGCCCAGAAAATTCCCTGATTTTGTCATGGGACATCAAGTCTGTCAATCCGCTCAGGCGCAGGCAGTGGCAAATCCGCCGAAGCTCTCTCTGAGCTTCATTTGTCGTACCGCTTTTCTCCGGCCGATACGGCGACGGGCAACCGGGCTTCGCGCGGTGCGAGCGGGCAGGTTGCGAAGGGAGAGTAAGCGCAGGGCGGGTTGACGGCCTGGTTGAAATCGAGCATCACCGTGCCGGGGTGGTCCAGGCCATTGGACGGCACATCGGTGGTGAGAAAGCGGCCGCCACCGTAGGTGGTCTGGCGGTAGGTTTCGTCGCGGAAAACGAACCACAGCCCATCCTTGTCGGCTTCAATGGGGATCAGTGTCTGCTTGGTTCCATTCAGTTCAAACTCCACGTGTCCGGGAATGGTGACAGCAGAGACCTGCCCGATCTCGTTGGTCACGTGCAACAGGTGCGGAGGCACGTCGGGAATCCAGTGGGCCTGAATGCGAAAGTGCTCGTCCGGCGGATACCAGCGAAGACCGTGGAATTGCCTCAGCGTCGCCGCCTCGGGGTCCTTGACGCGGAGGTAGTGCTGGCCACCGCGGTCGATGACCCACAGCCGCAACCTGCCGCTAGCCAACGCCGAATCGTCGTCTTCGCCGGGGCCGACGACTGCGCCTGGCGTCAACGGGTGGCCGTGGAGCAGAAGCGACGAGTCGGAGGCAATGACAGCGACCGTGCCATTCTTTTGTTCAAACGTGGCGAGATGGGCCGGGGCTCCGGCAAGAACCAGCGTGTTGCCGGCTGCGGAGCCGACGGTGGTGACGCCGGGCCTGAGCCATTCGAGTGCCGTCAAGGACAGCCAACCGTAGGGCTGAGTCAATGACTTCACGCGGGCAGCGCGCTCTGCCGGGTAGTCGGGCCGCTCGCCACCCGGTGCAGGGGCGCAGAGCGATGTCGCATGCGCGAGCACCAGGCCTGCGACCAACGCGGCGATTCGTACCGGATTCTTCATACATTTCCGCTCTCTTCGGGAAGCGCCGGTTGGACGCAACCGCGGAATCCATATCTGCCAACTATCCTAGCCGAAGCAGGTCGCCTCTGCTGCGGGAGGTGTCTGTTCGATGAGTTGTATGGGAGCCAACCGGGCTGCGGGGGGCTTATTGCGAGATGACCATTGCGGAAGTGCTGGTCATGGTCAGCGTCTTGCTTCCGAGGTAAGGGATGGACAGCGGGTAGGCGTAGGAGGTCTTGACGGTGACCAGGTTCCCGGGATTGTTGCAGGTACTCGACGGGGTACAGGTGACTCCGGTTGGGTAGGCTGACCAGGTGGTTGTCACCGTCATCAGCGAAGATTGGATGCCCGGATATCCCAGGTTCCGCACATAGGTCTGGATACTCGATGTTGTGGCTGGCGTCGTAACCGAGGAGCCGTTAACCACGGCGTAGCGCGTGCCCTCGCGGGCGGCTTCGGAGACATAGTGATAGGTGTAGATGCCCTGGCACATGGTCATGACGCCGATCATCATGGTAAACAGGACCATCCCTGACACCGCAAATTCGATTGAGGCGCTGCCGCGTTCGCCACGGGCAGGACGCCGCCATCGCAATGGGAACATCCTGGCCACTACTGCACCACTCTCAATACTGCTTTGCCGGTCATGGTGTACGACGTCGGCAGCCCCGGGACCTTGACTGCGGGACTGACCGTCGCGGTGGTATTCACCGTAACGTACTCGACGATGCGCGAAGTGGAGCAATCCGTGACCGCGCAGGTAGAGGCGCTCCCATTCGAGCAGATGCACGACCGCGCCGCAGTCGCGGAGATACCACTTACGTTGGGCGCGTCCTGGGTTGCCGCGGTCTCCATGCCGGAGACGTCGTCGGCAGTCGCGTGGGACTGCGCACCGTACGCGGCACCAGCATGCGCCGCGTTGGAAACTTCGATGGCGCTGTACGCCAGACTCCCAAACTCGGTGGCTCCGATGAGCAGAGTCCCGAGAAGACTCACGGAAAGCGCGAGTTCCACCATCGTGTTGCCTCGCTCGCCGCGCAGGTTGGCGATGAGTGTGGGCAAGTTGATCTTCAGTCGTTTGCAGATACTCGAAATTGTTCCGGTCGCATTTTTCATGGGTCACTCCACCAGTCTTGCGGAGACAAGGGGTTCATTTGGGTTCTTTGCGGAGTAGTTTCCGAGGGTTCCGCTGCCGGTCAAGGAAAGGGAACTGACCACCAGGTCGGCGTAGAACGCCGAGCCGCCAGACCCGGTCATGCTCAAACTTGCGGCCGGAGCGTAGAAGATCCCCTCTACATCCGAACCGCCGGATCCGGTGATCGTCATCGCGTTGGTGTCGGTCGGGTCCTCGTAAAACAGGATGCCGTTGTAGGTTCCGCTGGTCGGGGCCGTGAGGTTCATCGATCCGGAGCCGGTGAGCGAGAGGGAGCCGTTGGGCGGGGCCAGGTAGATGGTGACACCGGAGCCTGAGATCGATCCCGATCCGGTCTGGGACATCGCTCCGTTGATGATATAGGTGCCGGGCTGCATCGTCAGCGAGCCGCTTCCCGTCATCGAGAGTCCGTTGTAGCAAACGGTGCCCCCTGCTACGGCTGGCCCTACGGTGTTGGAGCCGCTTCCGGTAAAGCTCGGGTTCGCCAGGCAGGACGCTACGCTAAACGAGGGAGCCGTGAGATAGGCCAACGGATTGGCCTCGGGCGCGATCCCAGTAATCGGGTTTGGGCTGATGCTTCCGGAGCCGGTTTCACTGTAGTTGCCCACAATGCCGATCGAAAGGGCCGAGATGGATCCGCTTCCAGTCAGTTTCAGGGCGTTGCTGGCAGCGGAGTCAATGACAATTCCGCAGTCCGGGATGGACATTGTCCCTGAGCCGGTCATGCCGACGTCGACGCCTGAGGTATCCAGGGTGTAGATGCAACCCGACGCCGGACCGTTCCCGGCTACCGACCTGGCGCTGACCTTCATCGTGTTCAGCTTGAAAAGCTTCATGAAGAAGGTCGGCACGTTCTGGGAGACGATGACCTCGACCGCTGACGAGCTTGACGTGTGAGTTCCGGACTTGGGTGGATTATTGACGGTCACGGTCACTCCGTTGCTGCCGTTGGTCATGCCGTTCTGCGCCGTAGCATTGTCCGCCGCTGTCGTCACGTCGCTGTAGCTATATTCAGATGCCCCGGCGATTGCTCCGGCATCCGCCGCGGTTTGCAGCATCCTCTTGGCGCGGAACATCAGGCCGACGTCGACAGAGAAGCCCGCCATGCCCAGCAGGCAAGTGAGGGCCATTGCTGTGATCACCATGGTCTGTCCGCGCTCGTCGCGTAATAGCTTCATAGCCTGCACTCCGGGTGTACCCCGATTTCACCCAACTTCGAACAAATACATTAGAAACAAAAAGATAGGGCTAGGCATATCAAACTTAAGTGTTATCCCGCATAACCTCGTGGAAATCCTTGGATATAGCACCATGGCACTCCAGTTGTTTCATCCGCGGGCACCCTCGTTTCCCAAAAGCCGGGCTCCGGCAGGCCAGCAGCCAGCGGGAACTGTGGACAGAGATGGGCGACGGCGACCGGGCAGGCCGGTGCACCTGATGCCTGACTTCCGGGGATGCTATGGCTTGGCGTGTCCGGGTTACGGCTTGGTGCCGAGGGCGTTGGTCTTGACGCCGATTGACAGCGGCGTCACCACTGGCACCGCTGCGCCGATGAGCTCGGTCACGGTGTTGTTGTTGCTGTTGCTGATCCACACATTGCCGGAGGGGTCGACGGCGATGGCATTGGGCCCATTCAGGGTGCCGCTGGCCGAGTAGCCGGCGGAGGGTGAGAGCATAGCCCCGCCATTGGAGAACTCGGCGATGCTGCTGTTGCCGTTGTTTGCCACCCAGGCGTTGCCCCCGCCGTCGATGGCGATCGCCTGGGGTCCGTAGGAGCCGCTTTCGCTGAAAGGTGAGCTGCCGACAGCAGAAAGCGCCGTGCCGGAACTGGCGATCTCGCTGATGGTGCTGTTGCTGATGCCGCCATAGTTTGCGATCCAGGCGTTGCCGGAGCCGTCGATGGCGATGCCGTAGGGCACATCGATGCCGCCCCCGGTGTAGCCTGCGGCAATGATGCCCCCCGAGTTGTTCAACTCCGTAACGGCGCTATTGTTCTTGCTTGCAATCCAGACGTCGCCGGACTTGTCGATGGCGACCGCGTACGGGATATTCAAGCTGAGGCCACTGTAGGGCGACCCGCCGGAAGCCGTGCCCAGGGGGGTGGAAACCGTGGAGAGCTCGGTAATGGTGTTGTTGTAATTGGTAATCCAGGCGTTGCCGGCCCCGTCGATGGCGATGCCGTAAGGCGTATGGACGCTGCCCCCGCTGTAGGGCGAATTGGTGAGAGGCGATCCAGTAGGGGACGTACAGGGTGGGCCGCTAACGCCGGCCAGCGCACTGACGTCGTTGCCGTAATAGTTGGTGATCCACGCGTTGCCGGAGAGGTCAATGGCGATGGTGTCGGGGTCGAACACGCCGCCGCCGGTGAAGCCGGTAGTCCCGGAAAGGACAGAACCGGAACTGGAGAACAAGGTGACGCTAATACCTTCATTGTTCGCGACCCAGGCATTGCCGCACCCATCAATGGCGACCGAGTGCGGCCCGGCCATGTCGGTGCTCTTGAGTTGCAGCCCAAGCGTGAAGTCGTTCGGCTGGGTTGTGAGCCCTGACCCGAATGCTGCAGATCCATTGACGAGACCCCACAACGCAGCCACATTCGAGCCGGGGTAGTGTGCGATGTTGATTGCGGCGGTTGCCGTGTCGGTGGGCTGGGTGCCAGTGGTGCCGCCTGACAACGCGCTGGTCAGGAGTGTGTAGCACGGGGTGGCGGGCGGGCCGCTGCTGACGGTGCCGTTGGTGTTAACGCAACTGGCGAGGATGTTGGCGAGCGTATAGACCGTGGCCGCTGGCGCGGCACCGCTGCTGTTGCTGGGAGGCGTGGCCCAGGCATTGCCGGTGGACAGTTGGGCGAGATTGGCGGCGCTGGCGAAGGCGTTCTGAATCCCAACCTTGGCGAGCGTCGTGCCCGAGCTGGCTACATGCACGGCGTCAGTGGCGAAGCCGGCGAACGCGTAAGCGGCGGCGACGGTTGTAACTTCGTTGATCACTACATAGGGAGTTGCGGTGGCGAAGGCGTTTGCACCACCGGGGCAGTTCCCCAGCACGGCGAGCAGGCCCGCGGCAGTATTGTTTACGGCCGGCGGAGTTGGCAGGCCGGGGTTTCCGCCCACGGCGTAGATGTAGACTTGGGTGTTGGCGTTGCAGCTATAGTCGCCGGTGATGGTGAAGTTGCCGCCCGTCCCGGAGGTTACGTAGTAATCGAGATAGGTGGGATCGGTGGGGGTGGTGTCCTGATTGCCGGCTGCGCTGGTCAGCAGCGAGGTGGATGCTGTACCGTAGCCGCCTGTGCCCGCGGCAAAGAGATAAATGCGGGCCCCGACGATGGGCTGCTGGCCGCCATACACCACGCCTTGGATCGCCATCCCCGCATCGGGCGACGTATCCGTGGTGGTTGGGCTCAGAGAGCAGCCCGCGAGGACGAGAGGAAGGCAGAATACTACGGCGAGTGCAGGTCGCATAGTGTCACCGGGTGCAGTTCTGAAGAAGCGCAATTGGCCCATGTGCCCCTCAGTTGTTGTGGTTGCAGCAATCTGTCCGCTGCCGGCCTGCGGGAGAATCGGCTTTCTGCTGATTCAGCTTGGACCGATACCGCCCAGACGGATTTGAGCAAGCCTGGAATCGTCCAAACATGGTTAACGGTTCCATGCTCTCCAGTAGGCGTCAATCGCGGCGTTTCCGGAATCCTGCGAAAGTTGCAGAGTACCTTGCCGGAGACAGGCGGGCCGCTCGCGAAGGGGGCGGCTTACAGTTTGCAGAAGGGGAGTGGGCCGCCTATCTCACGCATTGCCTCACCCTTCCATGAGTCTGGGAGCCCGCGCGGATGCGCGCCGGCGAGACTTCCGCTCGCACAGTTTAAGCAATCCGCACCATTGCCAGAGCGGTCCTATCCTCCGGCACGCGTTTCCGCCAGGGGGTCAGCCACTCCCCGCGTCGCTTCTCAAAGTCGTGCGCCGCCTTCAACACCGCGTGACACACGCCGCGGGCTGGCTCGTCTTTCGCGTCCTCAAGTGCTTTCAAGACGCGCTCTGCGCCAAAGGGATGCTTGCCGCGCTTGCTCAGCGTAACTCCCTTGGTCACCACCAGCAGCCTCGCCCCCGGCTCAAACGCCTGCATCGAAGCCTCATAAGTCATGTGTGTAATCAGCCCCAGCGGCAAGGACGCGTTGGGCAGAGGCCGTGCCCCATCCGAGTCGTGCAGTGCGATGGTCTGCCCCCCGGCATTGATGTATGCCAGCACCCCAAGCTGCGCGTCGTAACAGCCAACCAGCGTTGGCGCAAAACAAATCCCACCCTTGGCCGCGCCGATCAGCGCCAGGTTGACGGCCTGCACCAGCATCTCCGTGCCTTCCATCAGGTTCGCGTCGCCGGCGCCGAACAACTCCACGGCCCTCGCCCGAAACGCCTCCTGCATCGCCGCCGCGATCGGGTCAGCCTCACGCCTTGCGCCCGCTATATCGCTTAGCAGGAATGCCACCCGCGGCCCCACCCGCACCGCATCGAAGAAGTCCCCGCCGGTGCGGTCGGAGTGATACTGGGCATGCAGATCGAGCCCGTCCACCTGCCCCAGCTCCGCTCGCCGGGGCTCTCGACCCGGTGCAGCCAAACCTTTGCCGGCACGAACCATAGGACGCTCCACCACCAGCTCTTATGCTTTTCGAGATTGTAGCGGGATGGCCGACTTCTCGCCACGCAAGCCGGCATTGTGTTTTCCGCGGCTCCCTCCTAGAATGTCTGCGATTCTCAATTTGAAGGTCGGCCTATGCTCCGCTTTTTCAGGGTGTACTTGTGCATCATGATCGTTCTGCTCGTCTGGACCCCAACCGGCCGAGCTTCTGCCCATAAGACGCAGCAGACAATTCAGGAGGGAGTGGGTTGGGACAGTTTCATCGTGGGCGCCAGCATGAACTCCCTGATCGATGCTTTCGGCTTTCCCGACCCCTCTTCCGACGGTCGCTGGATGCGATGGGACAAGGTGGGCCTCAATTGCATGTTGAACGATAAGGGCGAGGCAACCGAACTTCGCTTCGAGAGACGTTTCAAAGCCGTTACTGGCAGCGGTGTAAAGTTCGGCATGTCGGCGGACAGAGTCCACGAGATCTACGGCGATGCCGGAACGATGGAGTGGCATGACGGTGGGATGAAGCTTATCTGGCCAGCACGAGGCATCTTGATCTGGTTTCACGGCAACGCCGTTTATCAGATTGTGATTTTCAGGCCGCAGACATCGAGCACGATGCTACAAGTCACTCGGTAGTCAGTGACTCGATGCATATCAGAGATTGGCGACGGCGAGGATCGAGGACCATCGGTGAAGCGCGTAATCGCCCTCGTGCTGGTCCTGCTCGCCGTCGCGGGCGCGTTTGCGTGGCGGCGCGCAACGCGGCAACGGCTGGTAGTTGCGCCGCGCGAACTCACCCTACCTGCGGACGGCGCGCCGCACCGCGCCGCCGAGGTGCGGCTGTCGCGCAACGGACGGATCGAGGCGGACGCGATCTCTGCCGTCGGAGTTTCAGCACGCATTCTTCCTGAGGGCGACGCCGCCGCGGCGGTCGAGATTCAATCGCCCGTCAATCCCGGGACCGAGCGGCTGCTGCTCCACTACCGTGGCACAGCAGTTTCAGTGGCGATCCATTTCGTCCCCGATGCCGGCGACCGCTTCGCCGATGGCACGCCTGACTTTCTTCGCCTGCACACGGCCGCCGACCGCGCCGCCTTCCGCGCCTGGTTCACCGCGCTGGCCGACACCGCCGCCGCGCTGCCGCCGCAGCGCCTGCCCCACGAGATCGACGACTGCGCCGCGCTGCTGCGCTGGTGCTACCGCAACGCACTGCACGCGCACGACGAGGCCTGGCAAGCCACCGTCTCTATAGACGCACTGCCGCCGCTCGCCTCGGTCACGCAGTATGCCTATCCCAACACGCCGCTGGGCGCCAACCTGTTCCGCGTGCGTTCGGGCGTTTACATGCCAGGCGATGCCACCAACGGCAGCTTCGCGCAGTTTGCCGACGTAAAGACGCTGTGGCAGCGCAACACCTTCTTTGTCACCCGGGATGTCCGCGCCGCGCGCCCGGGCGACCTGCTGTTCTACCGCCAACTGGAGCAGAACTCGCCGTTTCATTCCATGATTCTGACTGGCCCCGATTGGGTGGTCTACCACACCGGCCCCATCGGCAACGGGCCCGCCGCAACTCCGGGCGAAGTCCGGCGTGTGGCCCTCGTGGACCTGTTGCACCACCCCGACATTCGCTGGCGGCCGATTACCGAAAACAGCAATTTCCTGGGGGTGTATCGTTGGAACATCCTTCGCGAGGACCTTCGATGAGACTGCGCGTTGTCTCGCTCCCGGTTTCGCTGGCAGCCCTGCTCTGCCTCGCAGTTCCCGCAGCACATTCACAGAGCAATTCCGTCTCGTTCAACCTGAGCACCAGCAAATCCTTCGCTCCCGGCGAACAGCCCAAGATCCATCTGTATACCCACAACGTCGAAGCGCTGGAGTTTCGCGTTTATCGCGTCGACGATCCCGTGAAGTTCATGGAGAACCTTCGCGAGTTGCACTCGTTCGGGCCGGAGGCGGGCTTCCTCGGCAAAGAGCAGATCGACGAGCGCACCTGGCTGGAGAAGTTTCACGACTGGAAGGCCAACCTCTGGGAGGATATTCGCTACTTCTTCCGCCACCAGTTTTCTGGCGATGCACGCCGGTCGATGCGCGCGAAACAGAGCTCGATCCAGCGCAGCAGCCGCATCGTCAGCGAAGCGGAGTTCGCGCAGATTCCGATTCTGAACCAGTCCCAACTGGTCGCGCGCTGGCGCCAGCTTGTGCCAGCCACCTACATCTCCGACGCGAACGACCTGGCCGTGCCCAAGCTCGACGCGGGCCTCTATCTGCTGGAGGCAACCGACGGCCGCTTCAAGGCCTATACGCTGCTGATGGTCACCCAGATGGCGCTGGTCACGCGCACTTCTTCCGGTGGCGTTGTCGCTTATGTTGTCGATCGCGTAACCGGGCAGCCCATCGCGGGCGCAAAGGTGGACGCGGGCTTCGGCCAGAAGCTGGTGGACACCCAGACCACCGACGCCAACGGGAGTGCGCAGCTTGCAGTGCCCGTCGAAAAATCCGAGCAGGACAACTTCTGGGTGGTCGCCAGCAAGGGCAACGAGGTCGCTGCCTCCACACCTTCGAGTTGGGCACTCACCATGTCGGCCAGCGGCAAGTACGCCGGCTACGTCTACACCGAGCGACCCGTCTACCGGCCTACGCATACGGTGCACTGGAAGGCAATCCTGCGCGAGCACAACGGCAACTCGCTGGCGCTGCCCAAGCCCGGCAACATCCACGTAGTGATCTCCGATGAGAATGACAAGGCGGTCTTCGACAAGCAGATGCCGCTCTCGGCGGCCGGCGATATAACCGGCGACTTCGACCTGCCCAAGGATGCCGCGCTGGGTTATTACTCCATCGCCGTCGGCGACCAGCAGGACGACCAGATCACCGGCGGCTTCCACGTGGAGGACTACCGCAAGCCAGAGTATCGCGTGCAGGTGACAGCGAACCTGAAGCGCATACTGGAAGGCGCGACCATGCCGGTCACCATCGACTCACGCTACTTCTTCGGCGAGCCGGTGGCCAATGCGACGGTAAAGTACCGCGTCTACACCGAGCGCCACTACTGGTGGGGCGAGGACGAAGACGACTCCGCGGGCGACGCCGACAGCTCCGACGCGGACTCCGGCGACACGGACAACTACGCCGGAGATGAGGAAGCCGAAAAGACCGGCAAGCTGGACGCGAACGGCACGCTGGTGATCCAGGTGCCCACCCACATCGACACCCAGGGCGAGTCGCACTTCGACACCGACTACACCGTCGAAGCCGGCGTAACCGATGCCGCCAACCGCGAGATCACCGGCCGCGGCCGCTTCCTGGCGACTTACGGCACCTTCCGCGTCAATGTGGAGCCGGTAAGCTACGCGGTGCATGCAGGCGACATGGCGAAGTTCCGCGTGACTACCGTGGACTACGACGACAAGCCGGTAAGCACGCGCGTCCACGTGCAGCTTGTCTTCCATCATTACGAAAACGGAAGCACGCAGACCACTCCCGGCCCCACTGCGGACGTGACCACCGACGCGACCGGGCACGCGACCGGCCAGGTAGCCGTAGGCGCTCCGCAATACTCCAGTGCCGAGCTGATGGCAACCGCTACGGCAGTGCAGCCGGGCACGCGCAATCCCGGCGACGAGAGCTACCTGTGGATCATGGGCGCGGGCGAGACCGGCTGGGACTCGAGCTACGGGACCACGCAGATCGTCGCCGACAAGAAGTCTTACGCGCCCGGCGACACCGCGCACCTTAGCATCGTGTCGGAGACCGAAGGGTTCTATGCGCTGGTCGTCGCGCAGGGCTACACCGTGCAGATGCGCAACGTCATGCACTCCGATGGGAAGACGATCTCGTTCGACCTGCCCATCACCGCCGACTCGCAGCCGAACGTCACGGTGGACGCGCTCTTCATCAAGGACAACACCCTCTACCAGGCTTCGAAAGTCTTGAAGGTGCCTCCGACCCAGCAGCAGTTGCAGGTGGAGATCACGCCGGCGAAGGACGTCTTCCAGCCGCAGCAAAGCGCTACGTATGACGTGGTGACGCGCGACTTCGCCGGCAAGCCGGTCAGCGCGGATCTCAGCTTCGGTGTAGTCGACGAGGCGATCTACTCGCTCTATCCCGATTCGAGCGGCGACATGGTCCGCTCGCTCTACCCGCAACGCTACGTGGACTCGCAGATCGATTCATCTCTCGACTACTACTTCAGCGGCGAGGCCGGAACCAAGTCGCCCCTGCTGGCCATGCGCAACGCGCACTATCATCCGCAGCTCGCCCAGGTAAAGCCCGGCAACGAAGCCCAGCCCCGCGTCCGCAAGGCGTTCCCCGACACCGCATTCTGGGCGCCGAACGTACACACTGATGCCACCGGACACGCGCGCGTCTCGCTCACCTTCCCCGACTCGCTTACCACCTGGCGAGCCACGGTCCGCGCCATCACGCCGGACTCGAAGGCCGGCTCCGCCATCAGCCGCGTGCTGGTGCGCAAGAACGTGATCGTGCGCATGGGCACGCCGCGCTTCCTGCTGAAGGGCGACGAGATCACCGTGCCCGTAATCGTCCACAACTATCTCGACACCGCGAAGCAGACCACATTGTCACTGAAGGTCGCAGGGCTGGACACGGTTGCCGGCTCGCAACAGAGTGTCATGGTTCCCAGCAAAGGCGAGGGCACGGTGTTGTGGCGCCTGCGCGCATCGCAGGTGGGCACTGCCGATCTCACCGCTTCCGCCATCACCGACGCGGAATCCGATGCGCTGGAGTTGACCTTCCCGGTCGAACCCGCCGGCGTGGCCAAGACCCTGGCGCAAAGCGGAGTGCTGGCACAGACAGCCGCACAGGCCACAGCCAGCATTGTGTTCCCGGCCAGTACGGACGCGGCTGCGCACTCGCTGCACATTGAAGTCAGCCCATCCATCGCTGGCTCGCTCTTCTCCGCGCTCGACTACCTCACCAGCTATCCGTACGGCTGCACCGAGCAGACCATGTCCAGCTATCTGCCGAACGTCATCGTCGCCGAGACGCTGCAGCGTCTGAATGTGAACGGCCGCATCGACGACGCCGACCTGCGCGCCAAGATGCAGGCCGGCCTGGAGCGCCTGAAGGACTACCAGCACGACGACGGCGGCTGGGGCTGGTGGAAGGAAGATGAAAGCCGCGTCTATATGACTGCGTACGTAGTCAGCGGCATCGGCATGGGCTCGAAGTTTATGCCGCTCACCAACGACCAGCGCCAGATGCTCGACCGCGGCAAGGACTACCTGCAAAAGCAACTCGCACAGCACCCGCGCATGCGTCCCCAGCTGCGTGCCGCCGTGGTGTATGCCCTGGCCGAGGCCGGCGACACCAATCTAAGCGCCGCGCTCGATGCGCAATGGTCAAGCCGGAAAGATCTGGAACCTGAAGCGCTCGCCATGACCGGGCTCGCCATGCTGCAGGTGCAGGACGCGCGCGCCGCGCAAGTCGCCAGCTTGCTTGCGTCCGAGGCGGTGCATCAGGGTGACCTGGTTTCGTGGAATGGCTCGTATGTCCCGCTGCTGGACGCCGACTATAACAACGACGCCGAAGCGACCGCCTACGCCGTGCGCCTGCTGGCGAAGGTCGACCCCAACAATTCGCTGCTGGGCGGCGCGGCGCAGTGGCTGATGCTCGAGCGCAACGGCGGCGAGTGGTGGGACTCCACCGAGCAGACTGCGATGGTCCTCTTCGGGCTGGTCGACTACCTCGCCGCATCGCATGAGCTCGAGTCCGACTTTACCGCCGACGTGCTCGTCAACGGCCACTCCGCCGGCCAGCGGCACTTCACCGCCGCCGATGCTGTAGGCGGCAATTCGCTCGCCCTCGACATCGACGCTGCACATCTGCAAGCCGGCAGCAATAGCGTGCAGATCGTCCGGCGCAGCGGCAGCGGGCGTGTCTACTGGTCCGCGCGCGGGCAGTATTACTCCACGGAGAAGAAAGATTTCCAGGCGGGAACGATGTCGCTGAATCTGACTCGTGATTACTACAAGCTGCAGCCGGCGCAGAAGAACGGCAAGATCGTCTACACCCTGCAACCCCTCAGCGGCACTGCGCAGGTGGGCGATGTGCTCGCCGTGCACGAGGCCATCAACGGCACGCCCATGCGCTACCTGATGCTGGAAGACCCGATCCCTGCTGGCACGGAGTTTGTGCAGAGCGAAGACAGCTATCCACTCGATCAGCGTCCCGGCGGCTGGTACGACTGGTTCACCCGCCGCGAATACCACGACGATCACGCCGCCTTCTTTGCCGACGACTTTACTGGCCGCCAGGAGATCTTCTACATGATCCGCGTAGTCAATCCGGGCGCATTCCAGATCAGCCCGGCGCGCGTAGAGCCGATGTATCAACCGGGAGTGCAGGCTACCAGCGATGTGCTGCAACTGCAGGTGCCTGCGCCGGCGCCGCCCAGCGGATCGCAACCAGGAGGTGCACAATGACGGCCCGCTCACCATCCGTGCTGCGCCCCGCTCTCACTCTCTTCAGCATCCGGTTGGTCCTCGAGCAGATCGGTCTCGCGCTGCTCGTCTTTCTGCTCTATGTTGTGTGGTTGCGCATGCCGGATGCAAGCGTACTCGAAGTGATCGGCTCCGCCGCGCTCGCTCTCGTCATCCTCGCGGTTGCAGGTGCGGGCGAGTCCGTTCTCATCCTGCGTCTCGCGGATCATCCACGCACGCCGTCGAGGCTTTTGCGCGGCACTCTGCTGCTCCTGGCTGGCGTTGCTCTGTGGTTTGCCTGGAGCGCGCTGCTCGACCGCCTCGATGCCAACGATTTTCTGTACGCGGGTTATTGGAACTCGCGGTTTCCCCACTCCCTGCGGAACTTCTTCTCGTTCGAGCACATTCTGGTCTGGCTGCAATGGCTATGGGCCATCCTGCAGTGGATCGGCGCCGGTATCATCACCCTCTTCGTCTTCGCCGCGACCGCGAGCACCCGCCCGTTGCGCGCTGCGCTGCGCGGTCTGCGTTCCGTCACTTATTGGGTCACGGTGGTTATCGGAATCGCCTGCGCAACCGTGCTCACGGCTTCGCTGATTGACTGGACGCCCGGGCACGGCCTGCGCATCGAAATGATGAGCCTCGTCGCCCGCCTGGCCGTCGCTGTGTTCATCGTGGCCGGGATCGCGTGTCTCCTGCTGGCCGTCGTCGCCGCGTGCGTCCGGCAAACCGACGCGCTCTATGCCGCGCCCGCAGGCACGCCGGCGGAGAGCCAGCCGCGCACCGCAGATAATCCGTAGCGGGCGATCAGCGCGCCCACCCGTTCCGCTGCCGCACGGTGAGCGCGCTCGCTCTCCTCAAATGAATTTGCGTGGGCCAGAGCTCCCTCAATTGCATTCACCGGCATAGTGGTTGCAGCGGTCGTATTTCCTTTGCCGGCGGTTTCGCCCGCCAGCACCTCCACCAACCCCTCGCGCAGCCACAGCGGAGCGCGCTCACCGGCCTCGGCCTCAACCAGCACGTGCAGCATTTCGTGCAGCAGTGTCGCCGAAAAGGAGCGCCCATGCGCGCGCAGCACAGCGTCCGGTTGCAACACGATCAACTTGCTTCGCGTACTTGCCAGCGCCCACCCCGGCTGCGCCGTCAGTTGACGGAAGATCTCCGTAGTCGGCGCGAACACGATCTCAGGCGAAATCGCAAGCCGCGGCGGAAATCGCTTCTGTGCCTCGCTCCATGTTTGCTCCAGCGCTGCGCGTCGCTCCGTCGTCGACGCCTGAGTGGCCCGTACAGTAAGCGCGCCCACGCGCGTCTCCTGCCAACCGCCATCGTCCGGCGCAATGCGCACGGCCGTCCCTGGAAAATAGAACGCAAGAATCTCGCGCGCGTTCCTGCCCTCCGTGGCCATCTCCGTGGCGCCTTCCTGGCACAGGCCAACTCCGTGGCCATGGCCGCGTCCATCGATCTCCAGCGCGCCGTTCCTCACCGCGAGTTCGTATGCATCGCTGCGCACGCGGTCCCAACCCAGTGCACGCCCAATCCCAAAGCGCAGCGCGCTGGTTGAGACAGTTGCACTCGCGCCGTCACTGCCGGTGAAGACAATCCGCAGCGCACGATGCGACGCACTCCGCTCCATCACCCGCGCCGCCACGATGTTCGTGGGAATGTGCCATCCTTCTGCCTGAGCGATGGCAGCGAGCTTGGTCAGCGGAATCTCCGTGTGCCACGCGGCCGTATCGCGCCGCACGCAGTATGGATCGGCATGGCTGCGCAGGTAGGGCACGCCCCGCAGCTTCGGCCACACCGCGCCTGCGTCCTCAGTCAAGCCACCGCAGTTCTGGCTGAAGAAGGCCTCCGCCCGCCCATTCCCGAACCAAAGCGTTTCGCCCGCGGTCGCGTTGGTCGCATCCTCGATGGCCGCCGGAACAGGTTCCAGTCGCATTGCCTGGCACTCGGTGCTGTCGCACAGTTCCGCCGCCAGATGGCCCGGTGCTGCTGCGAAGTGGTTGCCGTTCAGCGCATACGTCCGCGCCAGAATAGCCAGCGCGCGCAGCGATTCCGCCGGCTCGCCCGGCGCTGCTTCCGCATTCAGCACCGCGGCGACATAGCGTTCGCTGGGAATCGTCAGCACCACATCGATCTCATGGCCGGGTCCGCTCGCCCGCAGATGCCACCGCCCCGCTGCGGTACGCGCATCGCCCGTCGCCTCGTCGGTAATGCGCAGCGTTCCGCCCGCGAAGACCTCCATTGTCCCAGCAACATGCAGCGGCTCAGTCAGGAACTCGTGCCTACATTGCACGCAGCGCGCAACCCATGAGTTGGGACCAATCGGCGTCACCGTCACCGAGCGAAGCGCACGAGTCGAGAACAGCGCGACCGACACATCGCGTCCTCCGCCGTCGCCCACCGCAGCCGCCTCGAGGCCCGCAGGCAGAATCATCAGCGTCAGGATCGCCAACCAGGGCCCCCACTTCGCTCGGCCCCTCACCGCGGGCCTGCACCGGCAACCAACTGGAAGAACTTCTGCGCCAGCGAAGCAGCGGTGCCGCCATCGCCATGCGGAACATAAATCACGATCACCATGCGCCCCGGAATCCCGCCGGCAAACCACCCGTGTGTCCACGCTTCGCGGACGTCGCTCGCCGTTCCCGTCTTACCCAGAATTGTCACGCCCGGTACTGCCGCCGGATTGGCCATGCCGTACCCGACCGAGTCCTGTAGCCCGCGCGCCACGGGTCCCGCCGGTGACATCCGTTCCAGCAGATCGCGGTAAGCCATGGCGAGTTCGAGTGGCGATGTGGTCACTCCCACCAGCCCCAGCACCGCAAGCTGGCGCTGCTCCACGTTCGCGGCCCCCATCGGCGAGTGGGGTAGACCCGCGTCGTTGAGTGCCGCCTCCAACTCTGCGCCGGAGTAGCGCCGCGCCATCTCCGCGAACCACGTATTGCACGACTCAGCTAGCGCGCTCTCCGCGGTGAAGACCGGGTGGTCCGCCGGATGGGTACACGGCAGCGCGCGGCCACCCACGTGTAGATTGCGACGGCAGTAGACCTCCATCTCCGGATTCACGATGCTGTGCTCCAGCGCATATTCGAGCAGCAGCGGCTTCACCGCGGAGCCAAGAGTAGCTCGTCTGGGCTTGCCTGCCGAGGCCAGCACCGCCCCCGTCCGCGTGTCCAGCACCACGGCGGAGGCCTGCGTTCCGCGCAGCACCTGCGCCAACGCGTCCTTCACCGGCAGTGCATGCGCAGACACGCAGCCCGCAATCAACAGCACTGCCGCCAACACGTTCATCAACCCTTTGCGCACACCTGCATTATCCACCCGCGCGCCGAACAGCGCCCGCGCCGAAACGCGTGCCAGAATCCTGCCGGAACGTGTTCTACAAGCGAGCCGAGCGCACGGCCGCTGCCAGCTCGCGCAGAATGTCCACCGTCTCCGGCCAGCCGATGCACGCATCGGTCAGGCTCTGGCCGTAGACCAGTGGCTTACCCTTGGCCAGCTTTTGCGCGCCGGCTACCAGGTTGCTCTCAATCATTACGCCGATAATGCGCCGATCGCCCGCCGTGATCTGCCCGGAAATGTCGCGCGCCACCAGCGCCTGGCGCGTATAGTCCTTGCTGCTGTTGGCGTGCGAGCAGTCGATCATGATGCGCGCCGCCAGCCCGGCCTTCTCCATTTGCCGGCCCGTCGCATCCACCGACGCAGCGTCGTAGTTCGTCGAACTGCGGCCGCCGCGCAGAATAATGTGGCACTCGGGATTGCCCGTGGTGGCAAAGATCGCCGTCTGTCCGTTCTTGGTCCCGCCGAGAAACGTATGTTCATGCCCCGCGGAAAGAATTGCGTCGATGGCGATCTGCACGTTGCCCGACGTGCCGTTCTTGAAGCCGACCGGGCACGACAGGCCGCTCACCAGTTGCCGGTGCACCTGGCTCTCCGTCGTCCGCGCGCCGATAGCGCCCCACGTCACCAGGTCGACGAAGTATTGCGGCGAAATAATATCGAGGAACTCGGTGCCCGCAGGCACGCCCATCTCCGCCAGATCGAGCAGCAGATGCCGCGCCAGGCGCAGCCCATCGTTGATCTTGTACGACTGGTCCAGGTGCGGATCGTTGATCAGGCCCTTCCATCCAATCGTCGTGCGCGGCTTCTCGAAATACACGCGCATCACGATGCAGAGGCCATCGGCCAGCTCCGCCATCACCGGCTTCAACTTCGCTGCGTACTCGCGCGCGGCCTTCGGATCGTGAATGGAGCACGGCCCCACAATCACCAGCAGGCGCGGATCGCGCGCGGCCAGAATCTCGCTGACCTGATGGCGCGCGTTGAAAACGGTTGTCGAAGCCGCCTCGGAGATGGGCAGTTCCTCATCCAGAAACACCGGAGGAAGAACCACCTTGGTCCACTTAATTCGGAGATCATCTGTGCGGTGATGGATAGGCATGCGATCGTACGGGACCATCTGGACCACGCGATAAATCCGCGAAAAGCGCCGACGCGGCCCGTCTTTCGAGTGTATCAGGCAGAGCCCTTGCCGGCGCGTGATGCTACCGCAGCATTGCAACCACCGCATCGCGCGCAGGCACGCTCATGGTGAACTTCCGCCCGATCTGCGCAATCGCTGTGCCTCCCCACACATCCTCCGCGGACACGAACTCGCCCGCTGCCAGCGTCACCGTCACCTGCTTGTCAGTGCGCGCAGGGTTTGTCACCCAGATGTGCGTCCCGCCCTCGCCCTGATGCAGTCGCGCTTGCACCGTGGCATCATCGATCGCGATCTGCGGCGTCACGCCCGCCATCTTCAGAAAGCCCGCAAACAGTTCCTTCGTCGCCGCGCCGTGATGCAGGTAATAGCCCGCGCCGGGAAAGGAACCCATCAGCAGCGTTCGCCCCTGCCCCAACGTGTTTTCCACTGCAGCGGTATTCCCATTCGAATACTCCCCCGCAGCCTTGCCTCCGGCTAGGTCATAATCCTGCCGGAAGTAGCGTCCATAGACCTTGTTGCCGTTGACCTCAAACATCAGTTGTTCCGACAGGTCAGGATCGAGCTCGACATACTTCTCGCGCGCTCCAAACAGCGCATCCAGACCGAAGTTTGGCTGCACGGTGCCCACGTGGCCCCGGTCGCCGAAGTACGCCGGCAGCCCTTCGCAGATTAATGTTCCTCCATTGCGCACATATTCCTTCAGCCGCTCCGCCGTTTCCCGCTTCAGCATCACCGGATACGCAAGGTAGACCAGTTTGTACTCGTCCATATTCTCCAGCGCCACAAAATCCGCCAGAATATTCTGGTCGAAAAATGCCTGGTACGCCCCGCGGATCGACTGCGCGTAGTATTCCGTGCCGCCCTGCTGCACGTAGTTGAACAGTTCCGACTCCGGCACAAACACCAGGCCCACATCGCCCTTCACCGGGTGCGACTTCCAGACCTCGGGATGCGCATTCGCCCACTTGGCCACCTTGCCCGCCATCTCCGCGCGCGGAGTGACGGAGCCATCCATCGCAAACGGCCCGAACGCTCCGAACAGCGGCCCATCCAGCAGCGGCCTCCAGCGCGGATACAGAATCCCCCGCGCGCCGCTCGCGCACGAGATCAAATTCCAGATGCGCACATCCTCAGCGTCCGGCTGGCGTCCATCCTCACGCGGCCGCCCAATCACCTGCGGCTGCATCCACAGCGGCCCGCCCTCCGCCTCCGCGTGCCAGAACGGCTTGCCGCGCGCGCCCGCCCGCGCCAGGTCCATCGCCTGGTACTGCAGCCACGGCGCATTTCCATGGCGCGAGGCCACCCACGTCAGTCCCCACACATCCATCATCGCCGCCGACCGCCATTCGTTGTGCGCCGACGAAGGCAGCGACTCCAGCGTTCCCGCCACACCATGCGCGCATACCAGGTGGTGCGGATCGAGCCTGCGGAACAGATCGACGCGCCACTTCAGCAAGCGAAACGCATCGTCGACGCGAAATTGTAACCAATCCAGTCCCTCGGCATACCCGCCCAGGCTCTCCGGCGGATCGACATCCTCCCACGTCTCGAAGCTGTACCGTCCCCACGCCTTGCCCAGCGCCTGCAGCGACGGGTAGCGCGCCTGCAGCCACTCGCGCAGCTTCCGCCTGGTTCCCTCGCAATAGCAATTCATCTTGCCTCTGCCGCCGCCGGGGTACGTGTTCTCGTTCCAAAGATCGTAGCCCAGCAGCGCGGGATGGCTCCTGTATCGCTCGATCAGCGCCGTCAGAAATCGTTCCGCCGCCGCCTGCGCTTCCGGGTTGTCGAGACACAGCCCCGGAAATCCGCCCACCGCCGTGCTCTCGCCAATCTCGCTGTTCTGGACCGAACCATCGCTCGCCTTGTACCTCGCCCCCGCGTACCTGCGGAAGGCCCACTCCGGCGCGCAGGTTGTGAACTCTGCGATGATCACCTTCAGTCCGTTCGCTGCCGCCAGGTCCATCATGCGGTCGTAGTCGGCCCAGTCGAACTTGCCCGGGGCCACCTCGATCGCGCTCCACAGAAACCAGTGGCGAAATGTATTCATCCCCACGCGCGCCGCGGTCGCGTGGTCGCGCGCCCAGTCCTCCGCCGGCGGGTTGGACTTGCGGAAGTACACCGCGCCGTACGGAAACACCGACCCCATCGCAACTTCCTTCGTGTGCACCGGTCCCTGGGCGAAGGCCTCTACTCCCTCCATCCCCGGCAGGCCTGCGGCACGTCCCACTGCAGCCGAGGCGCTCACCAACGCCGCAGCCCGCACAAAGTCCCGCCGCGTAACCTCCAGGTTTCCCTTCATCGCGTTGTTGCCTACTGAAGATTCGAGGTCATCCACTTCACGGCCTCGTCCAGCATGGAGTTGGGCAGGCGGTTGTAGTCCCACGGTTCCTGCAGCCCGATCTTGTCGCCGGCGCCATAGAGCGTATACACCTGCTTTGCCTGATTCACCGCGGCTTCCACGTCCTTCGGCGTAGCGTCGCGGTCCAGTTGCGGCTCCACCACCAGCACCGGACGAGGCGCAATCATGCCCAGCAGGTCCTGATAGTCGTAGGGAATCTGCGCCTCATGTCCGACGAAGAATCCCAACTTCGGAATCAGGTCGCGCTCCATGGCATACCGCGCCACGCCGCCATCGCCGATGTTCGGCGTGTCCGTACGCATCGGCGTGAAGCCCGCGACCGAGACGATGCCCTTGACCCGCGGATCGAGCGCCGCCTCGTACACCGCTACATTGCCGCCCAGCGAGTAGCCAAACAGGTAGATCCGGTTCGGATCGACCAGTTCATTCGTCGTCAACGCGGTCACGGCCGAGTGCGCATCCTCCACCAGCCGTCCCATGTGCGACCACTGTGGGAAGCGTTGGTAGAACGGCCCCGTCTCCGTCAGCCGGCTGCCGAATCCGCTCTGGTCATAGGCCAGCACCGCGTAGCCCGCATGCACCAACGCCAGAATCGGATGCAGGTCGGAGTGGTAGACCCACATGTAACCTAATGGGTAGCTATATCCATGCAGCCAGATCACCGTCGGCAGCTTCTTGCCTGCGGGTGTGTCCTTCGGATAGTACAGATCGCCGCCGATCCCTCCAAACGTCACATGCCGCGAGGCCGCCTCGCTCTTCTCCGGCTCCAGCCAGCCATACGAATTCCCGCCATTGCTGATGACCCACAGCGGCAGGTTCGGCGCCAACTGTCCGGGACTTGGCGCCGCACCTCCAACACCGATATACGTCGCCGGGACATTCGCGATAGGCGCAGCCGGTGCTCCTGCTCCGAAGCCCAGGCCTCCGCCCCGCCTTGCCGGCGCTGCCCCTGCTACTCCTGCAGCACCCGCTGGGGGAGCCGTCGCCAACCCCGGCCCAGCCGCTGCACCCGCACCAGACGCCGCTCCAGTGCCCGTCGCACCCGGACGCGCTGCACCCGGCCCGCCCGGCCCCGCACCACCGCCAAACCCGCGGAATGCACTATCCGCAGCCGACAACGCCAGCGGCGTCGGCCCCAGCATCGCGAGAACCACCTTGCGGTCCGCTTCCGCCTTCTTCTCCCAATCCGCCACCGAACTAATCGTGCCGCCCGAACCCGATATCAGCAACTCATCGCTCTTATGCGCTGGATACTTCGCCAGATCGAGCGTTGTCTTCGTGTCCGCCTTCCATTGGGCCCAATCCCATTGGAAGATCAGGTTGTTCGTCCACTTCTTCGTCGACCGCCCAAACTGCTGATCCAGCCAGTCCATATCGGCCTCCCGGTCGTCCGCGCCGTGGAAGCCGGGAACCATCAGTGTAGCGATGTGGTCGGCAACGCCGAGCAGTTTGAAAACCTTCAGAGCGGTGTAATAGGTCTGCTCATTCCCCCAACTGCTGGACACCTGATCGCTCTTCCCAAAGACCATCAGAATGGACCGTGGCGCAATCATCGCGGCCAGCGAATTCCCATCCACCGGCAGCCGGTCCTCGCGCCCCGCAAAGAAGCGCAACTGCGGCGCAAACCATGTGGGGAACGAGCGCGTTGTCGATTCGATGCCTTCGCCAAAGCCCCGCTCGCCGGTCGCGCGCCACGGCAGCACGCCGCCCACGCCGGTGCTTCCCGCAACCACTGCCGCGATGCGCGTATCCATCGCAGCCGCAATCGCCACCATCTTCCCGTCGCGCGAGTAGCCGGTGATGGCGATGTGCTTCTGGTCAACCTGCGGCAGCGTGTCCAGATAGTCGACAACCAGGCTCGCAGCCCACGCCCTGCGCGGCAGCGTCGCAAAATCATAGTCCGGATAAAGTGGAGCCAGCCCGGCAGCATCGTCCATAGCGTCGTTACCGGCATAGCCCGCCGCAATGTAACCACGCGGGATCACCGTACTGGCCCAACCAGCCAGGCTGGTGCCAATCATCACCGGGAACGGTCCCTTCCCGTCGGGAATATACACGCGCACCCGCATCGTGGCTTGGTCGCCCGGGCCAAATACCAGGCTCACATTGCGCACCAGGTAGCCGTTCGGGTCATGCCGCTCATCCAGAACATTCACCTTCGAAATCTTTGGCTTCGGCGGAAACGTGCCCCACACATACTTCTGCTCGAGTTTGGAGATCTCCTCCCGCCGCGCCGCCCACTGCGCCGCTGTCGTCACCTTGTGCCCATCGAAGAACGTCAGCGGATCGGGCATCAGGTTCTGCCGCGGCAGCGAGTTGAAGTCCGGCGGCAGCGCATTCGTGTCCTTAATCCACCTGTCAAAGCTTCCCCCCGGGACTGGCGGCAGAATCTTTAGCAATTTATCCCGATACTCCTGCCGCTGCTCGGTCGTCATCGGTGCCTGTTTTTGCGCACGCGCGACCGTGCCGAGAAGAATTCCTGACAACGCTGCCCCAATCAGGGCACGATTCGTGAACCTCATGAGCTGCCATCCTTGCCGTCAGCCGATGCCTGTCCCGCCGACCCTCGCATCGTGGGCCTCGGCAGCGACCGTATTTCGGCAATGGAATTGTTTCCAGCTTCCGGCGGCGAAACTATAACCCGCCGCCACCTGAGCGGTCAAACCAGGAGCAGCAGCGAGCTTCAGAAGCCGCTGAAAAACTCCGTTTCGTTTCCGTTTCGTTAAGGGCACGGATTTATCCGTGCCGCAAACGCCGCAGAATAGATAGGGCTTTAGCCCCTGAGGTCACCCTCCAACCACCGCACTTATGCAGTGCGCGCTTCCAGCAGCGCGTTCACCCGCGCCATCACCTCGAACGCATCGGCCACATACACCACATCGGCCTTGCCCCGCGTCCAGCCGCAGTTCGCATCCAGGCTGATCGCCCGCCGCTCGCCGATAAAGCGCCAGCCCACCGCATGCGGCTCTTCGCCGTGGCAGCAGGTGGAGAGCCCCTTGGCGTGGCGCGGAGTCGAGCCGGTCTGGCCGATCTGATTCAGGTGCGTCAGGAACGGCAGCACCGGCTGCTCGTCGCCGCCCTCCGCCTTCTGATCGGCCAGCGACTTGCTACTGCCCAGCGACGCGCCCGAGAGGCGCAGAAATGCGAGTATCTCCTCACCCGCCTTCGCAACATGGGTCTGCCCGTCGGGCTGCTTCTTGGTCCAGCCGGCCCCGGCCACAAACAGCAGCCGCGCGTCCGGACGGATCGTCTGCGCGTCGAGCATCGGCGAGCGAAAGCCTTCGACGACCGTCCTCAGCGGAGGTAATGCGACCGCGACCGCCTCAACCTGCGCGGCAGCGGGTTCGCCCGCATAGGCCGCATGAGTGCCCGCGTCCAGCAACAGGAACCATGGCCTCGCATCGCGGCTGATCACCGCTTCCACGCGCTGGCGATAGAACCACCGCGTCACCTCAATCGAACCCGCACCCGCAATCGCCGTGATGTGCGTATCGATAAATCCGCCCAGCCGATGCGCCACTCCCGCCGCAACCCGCACCAGCCGCGCGCTGCCCGGGGCCAGCACGATGCTCGCCCCCGCCGCCCGGCACAGTGCCTCGCAACCCGCAGCGTCCGATGCGTATCGCGCCTGCACAAACGCCTCGCCCTCGACCGCCAGCAGCCGCGCACCCGCCGCCGCCACCGCACTGGCCGCAGCCTGTGCATCGCGTCCAAGAATGCCAATCGCCAGCGTCGCGCCCATCCGCTGCGACAACTCCACGCCCGCGGTCACGGTCTCCAGCGAAGCCTTGGTCAGCGCTGCCCCGCTATCATCCACATGCGTCAAAACCAGAATCGTTTCCATCGTGCTCATTCCGCAGCCATCCATTCCACCAGCTCACACGCAATCGCATCGGGCGCCATATTTTTCTCCACGCGCGTCTCGCGCTGTTGTTTGGGCAGGCTCGCTGAGACGTAGCGCAGGCCATTCGCCTCCAGCTTCACCGCCTTCGCCTTCTGCAGCGCGGGCATCATGCTGCGCATGTTCTGCATGCCGGTCTGCGGATTGTTGCGCGGCTCCGCCAGGTTCCCCGTCGCCCAGCCCAGCACCGCCGGCGCACCTGCACATACTGACACCTGGTGCTTGCCGCCTTCCACCCGCTCCAGCACCTCGAACGATCCATCCTCGCGCACCGCAATCTGGTCGACACCCTGGAACTGGTCCGCGATCCCCAGCCGCTCGCCCACAAGCTGCAATGTCACACCCGCCCCGCGTGTGGCCGACTCCCATCCACCAAACAGCAGCAGCCGCTCGCGGTCCAGCCCCGGCAGTGCCGCAATCGCCTCAGCCAGCGCGGCCGCGGTCGCGTGCGCATCCGTGAAGCCGCCGATCGGCCCGTCGATAGGCACCAGCTCAAACGCAGCCTTCTGCCCAACCGTCATCATCACCTGCTGGAGCTTGGCCTTCGGCCCCAGGCTCACCAGCCAAACCTTGCTGCCGGCAACGCTCGCCGCCAGCCGCGCCGCCTCATACAGCGCGCAGCCGGCCCATGGATCGAGCACCGCGGGCAGCACCATCTCATTCTTCAGCCCTGGCCCAGTGGGCCCGCTCACCGGCTCCAAAGTCTGCAGCGGATCCGGTACGATCCCCGCGCAGACAACGATATGCAGTGCAATGGGATCGCTCATTCGAAAGTGCCTGTGACGGAACAGCCCCAGGCCCGCCTTTCTGGAAGGAGTACCTCATATCCCGTGTGCATCGGCAGGTCGTCCTTTGAGGGAACTGACTTCACAAGCCGCGCCTGATAGTCCCCGGGAGCAATTCGATGTTCGTACCAGTGCGCGGAATAGACTGGGCCGCCCAAGCATTCGATCCTCTCACCATTGACATTCATGTCTACGTAGATCTCATCGTTACACGCTGCATTTGCGATGTTTCCTCCACAAAACCCAGGACGAATGCGGATTCCAGTGATGTGGACCTTGAGGGGAAAATCAACCCCCGGCTTAACGCCTGCCGGCCCTTGCCCAACTCGTGTCTTCTGCCCATAGACAATGGAACAGGCAAGAAGCGCCAACGCTACGACGAATTTCCTCATGTGTGGCCTCCAAAACTTGACGGCAAAACGTCAGTTCTCCGCCGAATGCAGCCCGCCAGCGCCAGCGCGGAACTCGACATTTGCATGCGCGCAGTTCCACAGACACGCGCCGCAATGCACGCACTTCTCGCGCTCGAAGGCGATAGCGCCGTCCGCCAGTGTAATCGCCTGGCCCGAGCACATCGCCACACACGTTTTTTCCGCGCACGCCGCGCACAGCCGCGGCTCGCGGAAGACCACGTGATCGGCAAATCCGGGCAGCGCCTGCACCTTGCCGCCCATCAGCAGCGCATCCTGCTGCGTCACCAGCAGCCGCCCATCCAGCTCGATATCCGGCCAGCCGCGCGCGGTCAGCAGCGCATCGTGCAGCGGACATCCGCCCGCATTGGCGGCGCGCACCAGCCGCTCCGCTTCCTTCTTTGGCACGCCCACGCTCTTCGCCGAGAACCGCCGAATCTGTTCCCACGCCGGCGGAGTCTTCCCGTTCAGCGAAATCCACCCGCGCGTCAGCCCGGCCAGCGCCATGCCCACCATCCCCGTTACCACTCCGCGATGGAACCCCACGCGCGCATTCGCAGCCTGCTGCGCCTCGCGCTCGATCCGGCTTGCCCGTCTGCGCGTCTCATAGGTGGCCGCGAGATTCTGCTGCGTAAACTCCTTGCCCGCGCGCAGCAGCTCCACCACCGCATCGGCGAGTTGCGTGCCGGTAGTCCAAGCCTCATCCACACCCGATCCGGTCAGCATATTCGTGCTGCCCGAGCCCTCTCCGATGCGCGCAAACCCATCGCCCGTCAGGAACGGCTCGCCATGCTTGCCCGACTCCTGCAGTGACTTCGCGCCCCACGAGCGCAGCGTCCCATCCTTCAAATAACGCCACAGCGCCGGGTGCTGAATGTAGTGCTGCAAATAGCGGTACGCCGTCCGCGAAGGATCGCCCAGCCACGACGGCACGAAAATCCCCACCGACGCCAGCCGCTCCGGATGTACATACAGGAAGCCGAAGATCTCCGGCTCGGGATAGCCAAACGTATGCCACACCACGCCGGGCTGCAGTGGCGTGTCCTCCGCCGACTCCGGCAGTTCGATCACCATCTTCATGCCCAGCGCCCAGTCGCTCTGCGCATGTCCTGGCGGCAGGCCAAGCTTCCGGTCGATCGCCTGACCCACCGCGCCCACCGGCCCATCGCCCACCACGGTCAGTGGCGCCCGCACATCCATTCCCGGCATAAAGCCCGCAGCCGGCGCGCCTGCGCGGTCCACGCCCTGGTCGCTGAGCCGTATACCCTTGACCTCTTTGTCCGCGAAGATCGGCTCACTCACCGGCGTTCCAGGCCATATCTGCACCAGCCCGCTGCCCATCAACTGCGCCCCCACCCACTGGTTGAACTGGCCCAGCGACAACACCAGCCCGCCATGCTTCTTCAGGAAGCCCGGCGTCCACGGCAGCTCGAACGCGTCGTCGTCCACGCGCACCACCCACCGGTCCAGCGCGCGCAGGAAGAAATCGCCGACCCGCAGCGCAAACGAACGGCGGCTGGCGCCGATCGGGTCCAGCAGATACAGTACCCGCTCCTCGGTCACCGCAGCGGCCATGGGAATCTCCGCCGGATTCAACTCGGGAAAGGTCTCGCGGATGCCCTGCGCCCGTGTCACCACGCCGCTCACGCCCGCGGCAATATCGTCGGCGCGCTCGTAGCACAGCACCTGCAGCGGCATGCCCGGAGCCACCCGGCTGGCAAACGCGGGGTCGTCCGGACGCTCATTCCACGCGCGCGTCAGCGTGGTCAGGAAGCCGCCCATCGCCGGGCCAAAGCCGACGCAGGCGATGTCCACCTCCATCGTCTGCCGCGCCGTCTCAGCGGCCAGTTCTTCGCCGGCAATAACTTCTGCACTCATGCTGGATAGTCCAGTGCTTCGGGAATCATCACCTTGGTCAGCGTGTCCGCGGCCCGGTCCTTGGCCAGCCGCGAGCCGCTCAAGCAGGTGGCCAGCTTGTTCTGCAGGCGTTGGAACGCCCCCGCTCCGGCGCAGCCTGCGCACGGTCCGGCTTTCGGCGGATGGCTGCCGTCCGGGCTTATTACGTCAATCGCAATCGCGGTGATGCCCGGCATTGTCTCCTCGAGCTCTTCCAGTTCCTCCACCGTAAAGCAGTGGGCGCAGCCTTCCGCGTCCCACGCCGG
Source organism: uncultured Granulicella sp. (assembly GCA_964489045.1). Lineage (GTDB taxonomy): Bacteria > Acidobacteriota > Terriglobia > Terriglobales > Acidobacteriaceae > Edaphobacter. The sequence continues at coordinate 114,708 of CAZAXI010000002.1, forward strand.
ATGGCGGTTGTAGCCAAACACCAGCTCGCAGCAGATGCGCGACACTTCGCCGCTGGCCCGCGCCGCCTGCGTGTGGCACAGGTCGCTCAGGAACTGCACCGTCCCTGCCAGCCCTTCGGCGGCAACGTCATCGTCTCCGCCGCGCGCCTCCAGTTCCAGCACGTCCAGGATCTGGCAGCGCGAGGCCAGCAGCCAGCACAGCGCATCGGCCAGCGCAAACGTCACGCCCTGCCTCTGCCCGTGATACAGTTTGTTGCCCTCGGGGTCGGTGGCCTTCTGCAGATGCGTCAGCGTCCATAACCACATCTCCATCGCCGAAGCCAGCGTGCACGCCCCGGTCCCCGGCCGGATGCCGGCGATCTCCCGCATCGAACGGATCCACGCCCGGAACTGCGCCAGGAACACCTCGCTGGTCATGGTCACCGTCAACTGTCGCCGCTGCACCGCTTCCGGTCCCTCGTAGGTCGCTTCCAACTGCGCATCCATCCACTTGTTGGCCAGGAATCCCGGACAATCCTCGGTAATGCCGTAGCCGCCCATCAAGCTCACTGCTTCGCGCATCATGTTGGCGCCGTGGCCGGTGTTCCACAACTTGGTCGCCGGGCACAGCACGTCGGCTTCGGAGTCCTTCAGCACAAAATCCACCAACGGATCGGCCGCCAGTTCCGGCAGCCGCGGATCGTCGGGCGGGAGCACCAGCAACTCGATCGCCCGCCGCTCGCTCTCCCGCAGCGCCCGCATCTCCGCCCGCTTGCCCACCACGCCGCGCTCTTTCAGGATCGCGCTCTTCCGCTTCTCCACCGGGTCCAGTTCGTCGAACAGCCGCGCCGCAGCAAACCCCAATGACGCCGCCGCCTCGCCCGTGGCCCACACATCCACCAGCCGGTGAAGCGCATCCTCGCGTGCCTGGATGCCCGACTCGTAGCGTGTCGACCCTGGTCGCGCGCCCGCCGATCCGCGAAAACGCCCGCGCTGATAGCGGATCACCGGCTCAACCGCCGATAGCAGCTTGGCCGCCGTCATCAGGCCCACCGTCACGCGCGTACGCCGGAACACCGCCTCAATTACGTCGCCGTGGTTGATGTTCGGGACGATCACGCCGTCCTGCACCGTATACCCACCCACGATGCGGCTAGCCGGGACCTTCAGGTTGAAGATCGGATCGCCGGTCGACGAAAGCTGATGCACCAGCTTCTTGGTCGCCGTTCCGCGGTCGAAGATACCCTCATCTTCCTCTTCCAGAATCACCACGCAACTGCCCTTGATGCGCGGGTCGTCGGAGTTCACCGCCGCCGTCACAAAATTCGCAAACGCAATGTTGGTGATGAACCGCCCGCGCTTGTCCACCTGCAGCCAGGGCTCCTCGCCGTCGTTCCATTCGGCCACCGTTATCTTGCCGCTCAACACGCTGGTATCCACGCCCACGTAAGGAATCGGCTCGGTCAGCGCGAAGGCCCCACGCCATGGCTTGCGTTCCTCGCCCGGCTGCGGTGGTGCTGCCAGGCTCTTGTAATAAAGCACCTGTTCCGGCGTGCCGCACTCGTGGATCGGCGCCAGCGCCAGAAAACTCGCCAGGCTCGCGGTTGCGGCGCCGCCATCCACCCACGCCAGTTCGAAGGCCGCCAGCGACAGCGCCAGGTTCTTCGGCCCCGCGATGAACCCGCCTTCTTCCGGCTCCATAAACGCCGCCGTAATCCCGGCGCGATCGAACGCCTCCATCATCTCGCGTTTGGCAGGAGTCCACTCGTGGGTGTTGCGCTCGCCTGCCGCAACCATCCGGGCCACTGTGCTTCGCGCCACTCCGCGCGCACCCTGCACCAGCATCTGCAAGTCGTACCGGTCCGCAAATCTCCATTGAATCTGGCGCACCGCATCCCCGGGGAGCGTGTGCATCGTCTTCGATTCTGCTGCCGTAGCAATAGCCATAGTCTTGATCCTCGCGCAGTGGCCTTCATTGTCTCAGTCAGCGCCAGA